>JARLIV010000143.1 GCA_031291555.1 Methylovirgula sp.
CTGCTTCTTGGCGGCTGGCTCGATCGCAATATCTTTCGCGCCGTAGATCTCCTGCGCGATCTTGCGCATCTTCTCGGTGAGCGAGAGCTCGTCCGGATATAGCACCTTGAAATTGGCTTTGCCGGATTCGGCGAGTTCGACAACCTTCTCGGCAAGCTTGGCCGCGCCTTTGCCGCCCTCCGCCCAGTGCTTGCAGAGGATCGCCTCAGCGCCGAATTCGTCGCGCGAAGTTTTTGCGATGATGTCGAGCTCGCTCTCGTGGTCGCCGCCGAAATGGTTGATGGCGACGACGACCGGCAGGCCGAATTTCCTGACATTGGCGACGTGGCGGCCGAGATTGGCAAGGCCGGCCTTCACCGCCGCGTGGTTCTCCTTGCCGAGATCGGCCTTGGCGACGCCGCCCTGCGCTTTCAACGCGCGCAAGGTCGCAACGATCACCGCGGCGGACGGCGCGAGGCCCGCCTTGCGGCACTTGATGTCGAGGAATTTCTCCGCGCCGAGGTCGGCGCCGAAGCCCGCTTCGGTTACGACATAATCGGCCAGCGCGAGGCCTGCGGTCGTCGCAATGACCGAGTTGCAGCCATGCGCGATATTGGCGAAGGGGCCGCCGTGGATGAAGGCGGGCGTGCCTTCGAGCGTCTGGACGAGGTTCGGCGCTAGGGCGTCCTTGAGCAGAACGGTCATCGCGCCGGCGGCCTTCAAATCTTCGGCCGTCACCGGCTTCTTGTCCGGCGTATAGGCGGCGATGATTTTGCCGAGACGCTCCTGCAAATCCTTGAGATCGCGGGCGAGGCAGAAGATCGCCATGACTTCGGAGGCGACGGTGATGTCGAAACCGTTCTCGCGCGGATAGCCGTTGGCGACGCCGCCGAGCGCGGCGACGATCTGGCGCAGAGCACGATCGTTCATGTCGACGACGCGGCGCAACGCGACGCGGCGCGAGTCGATCGTCGGCTGATTGCCCCAATAGATATGGTTGTCGATCATCGCCGCGAGCAGATTGTGGGCGGCGGAAATGGCGTGGAAGTCGCCGGTGAAATGCAGGTTGATCGCCTCCATCGGCACGACCTGGGCATAGCCGCCGCCAGCCGCGCCGCCCTTGACGCCAAAACAGGGGCCGAGCGACGGCTCGCGCAGCGCGACGACGCTGTTCTTGCCGACATGGCGGAGCGCGTCGGCGAGGCCGACGGAGGTCGTCGTCTTGCCTTCGCCCGCAGCCGTCGGGTTGATGGCGGTGACGAGGACAAGCTTCGACTTCGGCCGGCTCTTGGCGCGCTCTTGCGCTTGCGCAAGGAAGCCAAGATCGACCTTGCCGATCTTGGTGCCGTAGGGCTCGATCGCGTCGGCCGGAATGCCGATCTTCTCAGCGATCTTCAGAATGGGTTCGAGTTTAGCGGCGCGGGCGATCTCGATGTCGGTCGGCATGGGTCCCTCGTGTTTGACCTCGCGCTGGTTGGCGCCGCGCAAGTTTCATGAAGAGAGGAAGCTCAGGTCTTCCTCGGCGAAGCGTGGTCCTGCCGTCAAGCCATCAAAAGGTCAATGCCCAACTTGCCGCAGATCGCTCTGCGGCAGTGCACTATTGTTAGCGGCAGCGCAACATAAGCCCGTCACGCCGCGCCGAGCGCCATCAGGACGCGCACCCAGCTTCGTGCGCCCTTGTGGAAGGAAGACAGTTCGTATTTCTCGTTGGGCGAATGGATGCGGTCGTCCTCAAGGCCGAAGCCGATCATCAGGCTGTCCATGCCGAGGTCGCGCTTGAACGCGCCGACGATGGGCAGCGAGCCGCCGCAGCCGATCAGCACCGCCTCCTTGCCCCATTCCTCACGCAGGGCCGCGCGAGCGCAGGCAAGCGCCGGCGACTCCAGCGGCAATTGCTGCGCCTCGGAGCCGCCATGGGCGTGGAATTCGGCGCGGCAATCCGCCGGTAGGCGGGCTTCGACAAAGGTGCGGAAGCTTGCGCTGATCTTCTGCGGGTCCTGGGTGCCGACCAGGCGGAAGGAGATTTTGGCGCCCGCCTGCGCCGGCAGCACGGTCTTGAAGCCCTTGCCGGTATAGCCGCCGACAATGCCGTTGACGTCGCAGGTCGGCCGCGACCAGAGCATTTCGAGCACGCTGCGGCCTTTTTCGCCCGCCGGGACGGAAAGCCCGACGTCGTTCAAGAATTGCTCGCCGTCGAAGCCGGCGTGACGCCATTGTTCGGCAATTTCCGCCGGCAATTCGGCGACGCCGTCGTAGAAGCCGGGCAGGGTCACGCGCCCATCCGCATCGTGCAGATCGGCGATGATCCTGGCCAGCACATGGATCGGATTGACCGCCGCGCCGCCGAACACGCCGGAATGGAGGTCGCGGTCCGCGCCTTTGATGACGATTTCTTCCGTCACGATGCCGCGCAGCATGGTGGTGATGGCCGGCGTCGTGCGATCAAGCATGCCGGTATCGCAGATAAGCGCGATATCGGCGTGAAGTTCGGCTTTGTTCTCCGCGAGGAAAGCGGGCAGGGAGCGCGATCCCGATTCCTCCTCGCCCTCGAACAGGATGGTGATATCGCAGGGGAGCGGCCCGGTCTCGCGGAGCGCCCGGCAGGCCTCGACGAAGGTCATCAACTGGCCCTTGTCGTCCGAGGTGCCGCGGCCGACGATCTGCGTGCCGGTCGGCGCCTCGGCGAGCCGCGGTTCGAAGGGCGGCGTCTGCCAGAGGTCGAGCGGGTCCGGCGGCTGAACGTCGTAATGGCCGTAGAAAAGCACATGCGGCGCGCCGGGGCGTCCCGCCTTGGCATGAGCGACGACCATCGGCCGCCCAGGGGTCGACCGCACCGTAGCCTCGAAACCGAGGCCGGCGAGTTCGCTCCTGAGCCATTCCGCCGCCTTCTGGCACGCCGCCGCATAGGCCGGATCGGTCGAAACCGACGGGATCGCAACGAGAGCAAAAAGGCGCTTCAGCGCGGTATCCAGATTAGCGTCGATCTTCGCCAGCGCAGCATCGAGCTGTGCCATGTGGCCTCCTTTTACGGGCAAGGCGGGCGCCTTGTCGCGGCGTGCTGGCTTAGTCGTTTGCCGCCGGAGCGGCAAGGCCGTGGTCTTGGCTGCCGTTTTCGGCCAGACGGCGCAGTCGATCGACGACATTGAGCAGCGCGCGTCCGTCATGATAGGCGGCCTTCCAGATAAAGCCCTTCGGGCCGGGTCGCGGCTTGCCATCCTCGCCGACCCGAGCGTGGACGCCGCCAAATTTGGCATCGGTCTGGTAGCGCCGGATGAACTGCCACTGTGCCTGGAAAGCTTGAAAATAGACGTTGGTATTGCATCCGTGTCGTTCGTGCATCAGCAACAGCGCGTTGAGTCCTTCGAACTGAACCCACCATTCCTTGATCTTGCTGACCGGTGGCCCGAAGACCGGCCCATCCTGAAAAAAGCCGCCGCGAATTTCGTCCCAGCCGCAGCTCAGCGCATGGTCGACGAGCATTTTCGCCATCCGCTCGGTACGTGGATCGGTTGCGCCAATAACCTCTTCCGCTTCCAGCATCAGATAGGCGGCCTCGACATCGTGGCCGTAGGAGTCAAGCCCGGGGAGCGCCTGCCAAGCGTCCGTGAAATAAGGGCTCATCGCACCGGGGGCTACGCAAACCCGGTCGCGCAACAGGGCCAGCACTTCGATCAGACGCCGCCGCAGAAGATCGTCGCGCCAAACCTGATAGAGCTGTGCGAAGGCCTCGATAAGATGCATATGGGTGTTCGTGGATTTGTAGCCGACCGGAAAACTGTGGTCGGGCATCAGCTCCACGCTGCGGGTTTCGGGATGCGCGCGATGTGGCTTGCCGCCGCGCGAGAGCCATTCGAAGTAACCGCCCTCGGCGTCGTCATGCGCGTGCATCTCGATCCAGCGGAAGCCTTTTTGCGCATATTCGAGCGCCCGCGGGTCCTGTGTCGCTGCATAGGCTGACGCCAAGCCGTAGAGCACGAAGCTCGTGCCATAGAGATGCTTGCCTTCTGTATAGAAAGGCAGGAATTTGCCATCTTCGGCGAGACCCCAGAAGAAACCTCCGTCCCGCCGGTCCCATAGGACATTCGTCAGATAATCGATGCCGTGCCCTGCCACAGGAAGAAATGCGGGTCTCAAGTCAGGTCGGCGCAGCGCGATCTGACCTGCGACCCAGGTCATCCGCCCTTGAAAGACGGAGAACTTGCTCTCGTTGCCGAGGGCTTTCCATTCGCGCGAGAAATTGGCGCGGAAGCCGCCAAACCTCGTGTCGATACAAGCAGGAAACCACACGCCGAGGACGTCGCGGCGAAGCATTGCTTCGGCCTCGCCGGCGAGTCGCGCGTAAGTCTCCTTGTTCGCGGGCAGGGCGGGCGCAGCCTCGGCTCGCGAAAATGCCTTGCGCGCAAGGGGTAACTGCAAGG
Source organism: Methylovirgula sp. (assembly GCA_031291555.1). Taxonomy (GTDB): domain Bacteria; phylum Pseudomonadota; class Alphaproteobacteria; order Rhizobiales; family Beijerinckiaceae; genus Methylovirgula. Next base: position 4,398 of record JARLIV010000143.1, read on the forward strand.
CGCCAAGGGCGGACCCAACGCGGCGCAACATCAAGGCCTCCTCGCATCCGAATGCAACGCATGAAGCGCGGGGATTGTGCCTTCGTCTTGCGCGCTGGGCCAGACCCTCTTGGCGAAGGAAAGAATGGCGGCGGCCGGAACCGGCAAACAAAAAAGCCGGCCCTGGGGGCCGGCCTTGATGTTTGAAAAGGTTTCGGTGATCAGAAAATGTGGCGGAAGATCCAATAGAGGCTCGCCGAGAGCGCGATCGCGCAGGGCAGGGTCAGAACCCAGGCCATCGCGATATTGCGCAGCGTCGCAAGCTGCAGGCCCGAGCCATTCGCCGCCATCGTGCCGGCGACGCCGGAGGAAAGCACATGCGTCGTCGAAACCGGCAGGCCGAAATTGTCGGCGGCGAAGATCGTGCCCATGGCGACGAGCTCGGCGGCGGCACCCTGGCCGTAGGTCAGGTGCTCCTTGCCGATCTTCTCGCCGACCGTGATGACGATCCGCTTCCAGCCGATCATCGTGCCGAGACCGAGCGCCAGGGCGACGCAAATCTTCACCCAGATCGGGATGAACTTGGTCGAGAGATCAAGCTCCTTCTTATAGGTTGTCAGCGTCTTCACGTCGGCGGCCGAAAGGGCGCTCGCCTTGTCCTTGCTGAGAACGCGGATCGCTTCGGACGCCAAATACATGTCATTACGGGTGTTAGCGACCTGCGCCGCCGGCACTTTGGCGAGCGAGCCATAGGTCTCGACCTGTTTGGCGATCTGCTGGATCAGCGCAGCCAGAGAAGGATAGGTGCCTTCGTTGAGCTCGTGCTGGGCGATATAGGCGGTGACCGCCGGGCGCGGATCGCCGATGATGTTGTAGCCGCTGGCCTTGGTGTCGATGACCTTCGAAGCCGCGTCCGAGGCGGCGATGAAGGTCTGCACGTGATGCGCCGGCACGGCGCGGTTCAGCGCATAGGCGGTTGGCACGGTGCCGATGAGGATCAGCATGATGAGGCCCATGCCCTTCTGGCCGTCGTTCGAGCCATGCGCAAACGAAACGCCAGTGCAGGTGAGGACCAGGAGGCCGCGGATCCAGGCCGGCGGCGGCTGGTTGTCCTTCGGCTCCTTGAAGAGGTCCGGGTTCTTGATGAGATATTTCACGACTAGCAGCAGGAGCGCCGCGCAGGCAAAGCCGACGAGCGGCGACAAGAGCAGCGCATAGCCGATTTCGGTCGCCTTGCCCCAATCGACACCGGAGGTGCCGTCGCGGCCGCGCATCAGGGCATTGGCGATGCCGACGCCGATGATCGAGCCGATAAGGGTATGCGAACTCGAAGCCGGCAGGCCGAGCCACCAGGTGCCGAGGTTCCAGAGGATGGCGGCGATCAGCATGGCGAAGACCATGGCGAAGCCGGCATCCGAGCCGACCTGGAGGATCAATTCGACCGGCAACAGCGAGACGATGCCGAAGGCGACAGCGCCGGTAGAGGTCAGAACGCCGAGAAAATTGAAGAAGCCCGACCAGACAACGGCGAATTGCGCCGGCAGCGAGCGCGTATAGATGACAGTGGCGACCGCGTTGGCTGTATCATGGAAGCCATTGACGAATTCGAAGCCGAGGGCGATCACGAGGGCGACGCCGAGGAGCAGGAAAGGAGCGGCGCTTTTGACAATCGTTCCGGTCGCCTCGACGTCGCTATGGACGTTGTAGGCAGCAAACAGCAGTCCGCAGCCGACAATGGTAAGAAAAACAATCACGGCCTTCATGTCGATCGGATGATCGAGCTTGGGGCCGGGACCTCGGGTTTGTTGCGGAACGGTTTCGACAGATGAAAGGGAAGTCATGGCGCGCATCCTCCTAACGGCGGCGCTAACCAAACCGAACTGCATTGCACTTATGTGACAAAGTTTAAGGTAAACAGCAGATGCGGAAACTTTGATGCGGTTGCGAAGCGATCTCTGGGTCTCGGCCTATTTGCGGCGTTGCAACGTGGAAGGCGCGGCGGCTTATCTGCGGCGGCGGGGCGCGGCGGAGGCGGGTGCGATTTTCGTCAAGATCGATCGGCTCGACGGGCACGCAGCTCTGTTCGGCCCGGCGCCGCAAAGCGCGCTGGGCGAAGGTGATAGGCTGTTCGTCCAGCTTTATAAAGAGACGTGGCTCGATCCAGCGAGGATCGAAGCGCGGCTCAAACGCGAACTCGAATTCGACGTCGATCTCTGGATCGTTGAGGTCGAAGATCGGCTCGGCCGCAATTTCCTCGATCTCGCGCCCGGCTGAGGTTGTTGTAGCGGCCGCGCCACGCCGCCCGTTTTTTCCAAATTGGCCAAGCCGCGTTGAGAAAGCATTAACCATGCCCCGGCGAGGCTTGGCCTTGCGCGCTCGGGCGCGATGCGGAGATGTGAGGACGGAGCCCGGCCGCGTGGAGGTCGAACCTATGGGCGAGCTGTTAGCTTTCAGGGCGCAACCGCGCGTGGCGCGCCGCGACATGCCCCGTGCTGAAGGGGCGGAAATCCTATTCTTTACTGGCGTTCGCTATATGCGGGCCGAGGATCATGCGGCGGCGGTTTCATCCTCTCGCGGCGACCAGGTCAAGCGCGGTCCGGCGAAACGGTGCGAGCCGTCACAACATTGATCAGTCCTGTGCCAGGGTCTCCGGCGCGCAGGAGACTGATTTGACTTCGGCCTCCGCGTCGGCGCGCTCGCTCGGATAGGTCGATAGCGCATTGATGAGCACGAAGCCTCTCGTATCGGGCGCGACAAGACGCAATTCCTTCAGCGGCTGGTCGTTGTCATCGTCGCTATTCTGTTGCTCCGCATCGAGCTGCGGCTGCGTCATGATCCGCACATCGATCGTCCCGTGCAGCGAGGCGCGGTCGGTCATCGAATAGAAAACCTGGCCCGTCCGCGTCCGGAACGAAACCGTCAGCAGCCGGTTGCCGGGCAGATCGGCGTGCAGATGCAGCGGCCCGTTGGCGAGATCATAAAGGCAGACCGCCTGTGCGACGGCCGGATCCTCGAAAGGCGTCAGCTGATGGCCCGGCAGCGGGCGCGGCAGGAGCGTCATCTGGCCCGGCTTGGCGAAAGCGGTAAGCCGCGTATAGGCATCGCGCGGCGCGACCTGCGGCATGACGAGAA
>JARLIV010000144.1 GCA_031291555.1 Methylovirgula sp.
GAATTGCGCCGCGATAACAAGGATGGTCTGCTGCAGCCGGGGGCATTCGCGGAAGTCGATTTTGAGCTGCCGCCCGATCCGAACGCTTTGCGGATTCCGGCAAGCGCTTTGATATTCCGCCGCACGGGCCCCGAGGTCGCGACGGTCGGGCCCGACGACAAAGTGGTGTTGAAGCCGGTCGTCGTCGGGCGTGATCTCGGCACGGAAGTCGAAATCAAATCCGGCCTGTCGCTCGACGATGGCCTCATCAGAAGCCCGTCCGATTCGATTGCTGACGGCGAGCGGGTCAGAATCGCCGGGCAAGCCAGGGCGGGCGGGGAACTCAGCGCGCGCTAGAGCTGGAAGCACGCGAGGGAGCAGGAGGGGGATGAGATATCGGGCTCTTTGGGCGCTGGCGCCGGCGGTTTTGCTCGCGGCGTGCGATCTCGCCCCGGCCTATCACCCGCCGGTCGTCGCCGTGCCGGCGAAGTTCAAGGAAGCTGGCGATTGGCGGCCGGCAGCGCCGCGCGACGACTATGGCCTCTGGTGGCGCAGCTTCGGCGATCCAACCCTCAATGCGCTGGAGCCACAGGTCGAGATTGCCAATCAGGATTTAGCGGCCGCACGCGCGGCCTATCTGCAAGCGCGCGATTATGTGGCCGAAGCGCAGTCCGCGCTTTATCCGCATGTCGGCAGCGAGGCCGACTTCTCCTACAACAGGCAATCGAATAACCGCCCCTTACGCGGTTCGGGTGAGCCGGATTACTACGGCGCCAACACCGTCGCAGGCGAAGCCTCCTACGAGGTCGATCTTTGGGGCCGGATCAAGGACGATATCGCCGCGCACAAGGCGCAGGCACAAGCCAGCCTGGCCGATCTCGCTGCCGCGCGGCTGAGCCTGCAGGCCGAGCTGGCGCGCGATTATCTTGGTTTGCGGGGGCTCGACCGGGAGGCCAAGCTGCTGCGCGATACGGTGGCGGCCTATCGCGATGCGCTGAAGCTGACGCAGCAGCGGCTGAGCGGCAAGATCGGCGCGCCAATCGATGTCGCCCGAGCGCAAGTGCAACTCGAAAACGCCAAGGCGCGATTGGCCGATATCGCCGGGCCGCGTGCGCTGTATGAACATGCGATCGCGACGCTGATCGGGCGCCCGGCGTCGAATTTTTCGATCCCGCCGACGGCGCGCAGCGCGGCGCTTCCGGTGATCCCGCATAGCGTTCCTTCGACTCTGTTGGAGCGGCGTCCGGATATCGCCGGTGCCGAGCGCGAGACGGCCGCCGCCAATGAATCGATCGGGATCGCGCGCTCCGCCTTTTTCCCGCGGTTCACGATCAACCTGCTGGCCGGCGAACAAGATACCGGCATCAACCTGCTCAGTCTCTCGAACAGTTTCTGGTCTGTCGGCCCGACCATCTATCTGCCGTTGTTCGACGCCGGAAAGCGCCAAGCGCAGCTTGCGGCGGCCGAGGCGGCGTATCTGCAGACCGTTGCGAATTATCGTGCGACGGTGCTGAAGGCGATCCAGGAAGTCGAAGACGATCTGGCGGTGCTGAAATCGCTTCGGCTTGAATCGATCGATGTCGAAGCCTCTGCGGTTTCGGCGCAAAGGGCGTCCGATCTCGCCCTGACCGCCTATCGCGACGGGGCAACGAGCTATCTGGACGTGATCACGGCACAGACCGCCGCTCTCGATGCCCAACGCACCGCGCTCGCCGTTGCGACGCGCCGCCTGCAAACGGCTGCCGCTCTGATTCTCGCGCTCGGCGGCGACTGGTCGGCGGAGGAACTGGCCGGCCTCGACCGGCCATGAAGGCATCGTGGCGTCCGGATCGTGCTGACTTGCCAAAAATGTTGCTGGTCAATGCGGGCGGATATATTTTTATGATCGCTGCACTGTCCTGTCGTCCCGGTCGGCGCGCCTTGAAGGGAAAAGCGCGATGAGTCCCAAGCTGCTCGCATTCGCGATTTTTGCGATCCTGAGCCTTTTGCCTCTGGCGCCCGCCGAGGCGCAATATCCGCCCAACGATCAATTCTCGGAAGGTCCGTGCGGTGGGGTGATGACCGGCTATGACCGCCGGCAATATACCTGCGAAGCGAACCGCAAGCCTGTCTGCGAGCAGAGCACGGGCCGCTGCGTCTGTCTTCTGCGACGGGAATGCGGCGGCGGCAGCGACGAGAATTTTTAAGCGCCCCATCTCCCCCTAGGGCTTCTGCGACTCCAGATGGATGATGTCGCCGTCGACGACGAACGTACCGAAACCACGATGATGCAGCGTCTTCGGCCGGCCTTTCGCCGGCGTCTTCCAGGCTTTCACGACCTCGAGCATGAAGATGTTGTATTTATTGACGAAACGCGTATCGATCACCTTGCATTCGAGATTGGCGAAACATTCGCCGATCAGGGGTGCACGGACGCTGGCGGCGGGCAGGGCGGTGAGCGCGAATTTCGTGAATTTGTCGGTGTCGCCTCCCGAGCAATTACCGATCCCGACCACTGTCTCCGCCATGGCAACGTCGGGAATGGCGATGACGCATTCCTTGCGTGCCCGCAGCGCCTTGAAACTATAATCGCCATTGCTGACGACACAGGCGACCAGCGGCGGGTTGAAATCGACCATCATATGCCACGACATCGTCATGACGTTGGATCGTCCGCGCTGCGCCGTCGTGAGGAGGACGACAGGCCCCGGCTCCAGAAGCTGATAGACTTCCGCGAGCGGGAGCTCTCTCATTTGGACGGGCTGAACTTCTGGTCAGGGAAAACGGAAGTCGTAGGCGTCTGGATGACGATAAAGCCGATGTCGGCAGCTTGATGGCAGGCGTTGCAGGCGACCTGGAGTGCCTTGTAGCCCTTCTCGAAGGCGTGCGAATCCTTTGCCGTGACGGCATCGCCCAGCGTGGTGAGAGGCTCGGACACGGCGGCGATATATTGCACCGGGATGTTCAGGTAGAGCATGGCCGCTTTGCTGAACGTGTCCCTAAGCTGAACGAGTTCATAATTCGCCAGCGGCCAGTTTTTTGCCTTGCCCGCATACCAGAGTTTCATATGCCGCAATTGCGTCAATTGCATAATATCGCTCAACGCCACCGTATTGGACTCGCCATGCGGGTTGGTCGAAGGTGCGGGCTGGGCGAAGGGGACTTCGTCGCCGCGCGCTGGCAAGACGACGCAAAGGATGAGGGCACCGAGCATCAGGATAGGGGCGAAAATACGAGGCATGTCTCAACTCCTGTGTCTCAAACTAGAATCGCGCGCTTGCTGCGCTTTGACCTTAATCAACAATGCGGCGAGCTCCTCTGCCATCGGCATGTCCTCGCAGTAAGTTGAAGCCGCCTGCGCGATCTGTAGACTGCGGGAGGCGGCCTCGCGACCTTGCATTCCCGGCGGTATTTGGCCGAGAGGACGCGCGATCGCAAACATTCGAACGATCAGGCTGACGCGTGAACCATGATTTCGAGGAATTGCCGTTCGAGCCGGGTACGGTCTGGCTTGTCGGCGCCGGGCCTGGCGATCCGGGGCTGCTCACGCTGCATGCGCTGAGCGCGCTGCGGCGGGCCGATGTCATCGTTCATGACGCTCTCGTGTCGGATCGCGTCATGGCATTGGCGTCGCCCGAGGCGCGGCGCGAATATGCCGGAAAGCGGGGCGGGCGGCCATCCCATAACCAGCATGACATTTCCGAGCGCCTCGTCGCCCTCGCCAAGCAGAACCTGCGCGTGCTGCGGCTCAAGGGCGGCGATCCCTTCATCTTCGGCCGCGGCGGCGAGGAGGCCAAGGCCCTGGCGGAGGCGGGCGTGCGCTTCCGCGTCGTGCCGGGCATAACGGCGGGCATCGGCGGCCTCGCTTATGCGGGCATTCCGGCCACCTCGCGCGAGATCAATCAGGTGCTCGTCCTCGTCGCCGGACATCCGGCCGCGGACGGCCACGACCGGATCGATTGGGAGGCACTCGGCGCTTTGGGCGAGCCGCTGGTCATCTATATGGGTCTGTCCCGCCTGCCCGAGATCGGCCGGCGGCTGATCGCGGGGGGCCTGTCGCCGGCGACGAATCTCGCGATTCTGACCCAGGCGACATTGGCGAGCCAGAGCGTCGTGGAAACGACACTCGGCCAGGCGATCGCGGAGCATCGCGAAAGCCATGCGACGGCGCCGACCCTAATCGTCATCGGCGCTGTCGTCGATCTGCGCCATGATCTTCTCGCGCATCTCATCGCGCCCTGAGGCCGCGATTTGACCGCAAGATGGCGGCGGCCCTGCGAGTTGTGCTAAGGCTCGCCATCGATAGAGAGCGTGGGGAGGAATTCGGGATGGCGCTGGCCGATAAGGGCGTGCCGGAGGCGGAGTTCGCGCCCGCGGGTGCTTTCTCGCCGCAAGAGCGCGAGGCGGTCTATCACGCCATTTATGCGCGGCGCGATGTGCGCGACGAATTTCTGCCGCAGCCGATCCCCGATCCCACGCTCGAACGCATCTTGCAGGCGGCGCATCATGCGCCCTCCGTCGGCCTCAGCCAGCCGTGGAACTTCATCCTGATCCGTGATCCCGCCGTGAAGGCGGCGGTGCATGACGTCTTCACACGCTGTAACGATGAGGCGGCGCAAATGTTCGCCGACGAGCGCAGCGCGCATTATAGACGGCTGAAGCTCGAAGGGATCGTCAAGGCGCCGTTGAATATCTGCGTGACCTGCGACCGCGCCCGCGGCGGCCCCGTCGTTCTTGGCCGCACGCATCAGCGCGATACCGATCTCTACAGCACGGTCTGCGCCATCCAGAACCTCTGGCTTGCGGCCCGAGCCGAGGGTATCGGCGTCGGTTGGGTCAGCATTTTCGAGCAGGAAGCTTTGCGGCCGCTCCTCGGCATTCCGCCGGAGATCGTCATCGTCGCCTATCTCTGCGTCGGTTTCGTCGACCAGCTCTTCACCCGGCCGGAGCTCGAGGCGCGGCGCTGGGCGGAGCGCCTACCGCTCGAGCGGCTGATCTACACAGAGCGCTGGGGCAATTCTCGCTGAACTCCAGAACTAAGCCGGTCCGGCGAAAGTGCCTGGGCTCTTGTCCGTGCCGCGCCAATCTGCCGTGCGCTCGTGCGGCGCCTCGGCCAGCGCGCGACGCAGCGCCGCAACGCTGAGGTCGGTGCAATAAGCGGGCGTTCCCGGCTGCTGCCGCCAAGAGTCCGCAATCGTGCCGGCATCGAGCGCATCGAAGCCCAGATTTTCGACGAGAGCCAGGACGATCGCCTTTGTAGCGGGATCGTCGCCGGCGACCGGCAGGGCGATGCGATCCGGCGCGCCGGCCTCCTTGCCGAGCTCGGCAAGATGCTGCGCATAGATGTTGTTGAAGACTTTCACGACCCGATGGCCGATCTGCTGTTCGACCCAGCGGCTTTCCGGCAGGCCAGACTCGATCTCGGCAATCCGCCCGTCGCGCTGGCGCGGATAATAATTGCATGTATCGATGACCGGCGTCGATGCTGGCACATTCGCGAAAAGCCCGCCGGGAAGCTTGGGCACGTTTTTCAACGGAATGGTCAGGACGATGAGATCGACGCCACGGACAGCGTCCTGAACCTCGACCGGCGTTGCGCCGGTCGCAGCGGCGACATCGGCGAGGCTCGCGGGGCCGCGCGAATTTGCGATGACGATTCTATGGCCGAGTTCCGTCAGGCGGCGCGCCAAGGTGCCGCCGATCTGACCCGCGCCGATGATGCCGACCCTCATGGTTTGCTCCCCTCTGCCTTCGCCGGTGTGGCGGCAGTTCGCGTGTTCTCGTAATTGCGATCGACTGCGGTGCGCAGACCCCCTCACGTTGCGCCAAATGGCGACTCGCACAAATGTGAGATTGCCTTGCACAACCGCGGCCTGGACAGCAGCATGCCGCGCGCTTATCTGCCGACTACAAAGATAACGAGCCAGCGGGGACGCGCAAGGGCGGGACCAACATTTGCGGACCCGATGGAACAATCATTGAAACAGGCAGACACGCTGCCGCAGACGCTCATTGCCGTGGTGGCGGTGTCTGTTGGCGCGCTGGTCGCGAATATCTATTATGCGCAGCCGCTCATTGTCGCGATTGGCGGCGCGGTGGGGATCGGTCCGGCGCTCGCCGGCTCCTTGGTCAGCATGGCGCAAATCGGCTACGGCGCCGGGCTGTTTCTGCTCGTTTCGCTGGGCGATCTCGTCGAAAACCGCCGGCTTGTCCTGACAGCGGTGGCGGCCACCGCCGCCGCTTTGGCGTCGCTTGCGTTCGCGCGGAGC
>JARLIV010000145.1 GCA_031291555.1 Methylovirgula sp.
CTCGCATGACGCGCGCGATATGACGCGCTCGGCCCGCGCGATTTCCGGCGCCGTGGAAGAACTCGCGACCTCGACCAAAGCCATCGCCGACAATTCGCTCGAAAGCGCGACGCTCGCCGCGCAAGCGGCGGACGCGATGACGCAATGCGCAATGGACAGCCAAACGGCGACCGGTGCGATGGTCGTGATCGAGCGCCGCGCCGGCGACATCGACGCCCGCCTCAATGTTCTCGAAGCCGCCGTCGCGCAAATCGGCGCGATGGCCGGCCAGATCGAAGCCATTGCCGAGCGGACCAATATGCTCGCGCTCAATGCCACGATCGAGGCCGCGCGCGCGGGCGACGCCGGTCGCGGCTTCGCCGTCGTCGCCGGGGAAGTCAAAGCGCTGTCGCGGCAGACGAGCGGCGTGACCGATGACATCCACAAGCGCCTGCACGCCCTGGCGTCGGAAACGGCTCTTATCCGCACCGCCGCCGGTGATAGTCTCGGCGCGGTCGGGGAGGGGCTTGGCATCGTCCGGAGCGTCGCGGAACAAGTTGTCAGCGCCGGCACCACGATGGCCGAAGTCGCGCGGCGGGCGCACTGTCTCGCCGAACATCTGGCCCAGCAGCGCGCCGCGACCGCCGAGATCGCCGAAGGCACCTCCGCCATCGCCGGCAAGATCAGCAAGACCGAAACCGAGATCGGCGCGATCAATACGCGGCTGACGGGCTGCGAGAACATGTCGGGACAATGCCTCGACGCGGCCCCGACGCTGGCCGGCGTCGCGCGCATCCCGGCCGATGCCGCGAGCTTCAAGCACCGGCTCGCTGCAATCCTGATCGGCGCCAAATCACCGGAGATCGCGCCGCATTGGCTGAAGCGCGACTCTCTCGAGGCGAGCTTGCAGAATTTCCCCTGGCTTCGCGGCGACGCACGCGTTGAACGCATCGCGCACGGTGCGGCCGAAACCGAAAGCCTAGGAGGCGCCGCCGTCGCCGCTGTCGCGCGGAAGGATTGGAACGACGCCACGCGTCTTTACAGAAGCTGCGAAACAGCGCTGGGCGAGGTCATCGCCGACGCGGCGCTTCTCCTCGAAGCCGTCAAAGATGCGGCGTGAGCGTGACCACGGCGGCTTGGCGCGTCGCGCGAGACACCTCTATGATCGGCGCATGCGGATTTTCTCGCGCGCGCTGCTCCTCGCGCTCAACCTGAGTCTCGCTCTGCCCGCCATCGCGGCCGCGCAAACCGCGGCAGCCGCCGAGAGCAAAGACACGCCGGTCAAGATTCCCTCCGATGTCTCGGTACTGGCCTATGGCGCCGCGCATCCCAATTGTCTGGAATGGACGGATGGCTGCCGCATCTGCCTGCGCAGCCCGGACGGGCGGCTCGACTGCTCGACGCCCGGCATCGCCTGCCAGCCGCAAGAGATCGTGTGCAAGAAGGAGGAGAAGTGAAGGTGCCGCGAGCAGAATAATCACGCCGCCTGAACGAAGCTTTCCAGCACCATCTTGCGGCCGGCCTTGTCGAAATCCACCGTGAGCTTGTTGCCGTCGACGGCGGCGACGGTGCCCGGCCCGAACTTCATGTGAAACACCCGCGCGCCTTTGTCGAAGGATGAGGTCGCCGAGGACTTCGCAACTAGCTCGCCTTCGATCGTCAGCGGGCCACGGCGAGACGCGCTGTCGCGCGCAAAGCCGCCCTTCGTCTCGCTTTGCTCCTCCGCGTTGCGGCGCTGCGCCCGCTGCCAGCCGGGCGTCGCATAGGACGAACGATAAGTGTCCATATTGGCGAAGCGCGATTGCGCATAATTGCCGTAGCTGCGGCCGGAGGCTGAATCCACGACCTCGACATGCGCCTCCGGCAATTCGTCGACGAAGCGCGAGGGGATCGTCGTCTGCCAGAGGCCGCGGATGCGCCGGTTGGTGGCGAAATAGATTTTCGCCCGCCGCTTGGCACGCGTCAGCCCGACATAGGCGAGGCGGCGCTCTTCCTCGAGCCCGGCGCGGCCCTGTTCGTCGAGCGAACGCTGATGCGGGAACAGGCCTTCCTCCCAGCCGGGCAGAAACACCGTCTCGAATTCCAGCCCCTTGGCGGCATGCAGCGTCATGATCGAGATGCGCGCGCCCGTATCTGCACTGTCGGCATCCATGACGAGCGAAATACGTTCGAGGAAGGCGGCGAGGCTGGGGAATTCCTCCATCGCGCGCACAAGCTCTTTCAGATTTTCGAGCCGGCCGGCCGCCTCCGCCGTGCGATCCTTCTGCCACATGTCGGTATAGCCCGACTCTTCGAGAATCGTCTCGGCAAGCTCGCCCTGCGGCTTCTGCTCGACGAGCCCCGTCCAGCGGTCGAGATCAGCGAGAAAGTCGCGCAACGCCTGGCGCTGCTTCGGCTTCAACTCTTCCGTCTCGATCATGACCCGCGCCGCCTGCGTCAGCGAGATGCGCTCGCGCCGCGCGTGATCGTGTAGGAGCTGAATGCTTGCGTCGCCGAGGCCGCGCTTCGGCACATTGATGATGCGCTCGAAGGCGAGATCGTCGTCGGCCTGCGCGGTGAGCCGCAGATAAGCGAGCGCATCGCGGATTTCGGCGCGCTCATAGAAGCGCGGACCGCCAATGACGCGATAGGGCAGGCCGAGCGTGATGAAGCGCTCTTCGAACTCACGCATCTGGAACGAGGCGCGGACGAGAATGGCGATCTCGTCGAGCCGTGCGCCCTTGTGCTGCAACTGCTCGATCTCCTCGCCAATGACGCGGGCTTCCTCCTCCGAATCCCAGACGCCGGAGACGCTCGGCTTCTCGCCTTTTTCGCCATCGGTGAAGAGCGTCTTGCCGAGCCGGCCCTGGTTATGCGCAATGAGACCGGCGGCGACATCGAGAATATGTCCGGTCGAGCGGTAATTGCGCTCGAGCCGGATGATTTTCGCCCCCGGAAAATCCTTCTCGAAGCGAAGGATGTTGTCGACATCGGCGCCGCGCCAGCCATAGATCGACTGGTCGTCGTCACCGACACAGCAGATATTATTGCGGCCCTGCGCCAAGAGCTTCAGCCACAGATATTGGACCGTGTTCGTGTCCTGATATTCGTCGACGAGCATGTAGCGGAAGCGATCCTGATATTGCTTCAGCACGTCGGGATTTTCGCGGAAGAGCCGTAGGCTTTCGAGCAGAAGGTCGCCGAAATCGGCGGCGTTCAGCACCTTCAGCCGCTCCTGATAGACCTGATAGAGCTTGGCGCCCTTGCCGTCGGCGAA
>JARLIV010000146.1 GCA_031291555.1 Methylovirgula sp.
AAGCTCGAGCAGGCGATCGAGCTCACGCGCGACGTGCTCGAAATCCCGGCGGATTATCGCATCGCCATCGTCCCGGCCTCTGACACCGGCGCAGTCGAGATCGCCTTGTGGTCCCTGCTCGGCGCGCGCGGCGTCGATGTTCTCGCCTGGGACGCGTTCGGCGAGACCTGGGCGAGCGATGCCGAGGCGCTGAAGCTTGGCGATTTGCGCCTCCTCCGGGCGCCGGCGGGCGAGATCGCCGATCTCGCCAAGGCCGACCCGGATCGCGACATCGTCTTCACCTGGAATGGGACCAGCACCGGCGTGCGCGTGCCGAACGCGGACTGGATCGCCGCCGACCGCAAAGGGCTGACAATCTGCGACGCGACCTCCGCCGCCTTCGCGCAGAAGCTCGATTGGCCGAAGCTCGATGTCGTCACCTTCTCCTGGCAAAAGGGTCTCGGCAGCGAGGCGGCGCATGGCATGCTCGTGCTGAGCCCGCGCGCGGTCGAGCGGCTCGAAACCTATCGGCCGCCCTGGCCGCTGCCCAAGATCTTCCGGCTGACTCACAATGGCAAACTGGATGAGGCGCTGTTCAAGGGCTGGACGATCAACACCCCCTCGCTGCTCTGCGTCGAAGACTATCTCGACGCGCTCGGCTGGGCGAAATCGCTCGGCGGCCTCGATACCCTGATCGCCCGCGCCGACGCCAATGCGCGCACGCTGGGTGCGTGGGTCGAGACGACGGACTGGGTCGATTTTCTCGTCAAGAATGCCGCGATCCGCTCCAACACCAGCCTTTGCCTGGAACTCGCCGAGCCGGAGGTCGCGCAGCTTCCGGCGGCCGAGCGCAAGGCGCTCGTCGATGAATTGCTCGAAGTTCTGGAGGAGGCCGAGGTCGCCTATGACATTGGCGCCTATCGGCAGTCGCCGCCGGGCCTGCGCATCTGGTGCGGGCCGACCGTGGACGCGCGCGATCTCCCGCTGCTCACGGCCTGGCTCGACTATGCCTATGGGCTGGCGCGCTAGATCGCGCCCCGCGGCGATCAGGCTTGGATCAGCGACCGGACGCTATGGGTGAGGCGCGAAACCTTCCGGGCGGCGGTATTCTTGTGGATAATGCCGTTCTGCGCGGCACGGACAATCACCGGCTCGGCCGCCTTCAGGGCCACCACAGCAGCCTCGTGATTGCCGGCGGCAATTGCCTCCTCGACCTTGCGGACGAAGGTCCGCAGGCGCGAGCGGCGCGAGCGGTTGACGATCGTGCGGCGTTCAATTTTACGGGCGGCCTTTTTGGCCGACGGGGTATTCGCCATCGAAAATCTCGAATTGTCCTGGAAAGGCCCGGCCGGCACGGTCGAAGACCGACGCCGCCAGACACGCAAATGCGAAGCGGCAGCTTATAGTCGCCGCGACCGCGGGCGTCAACGCGCCGGGTAACCTTTTCTCACCCGAGGCCGCGCCAGCGCGATTTGCCGAAGATATCCACAAAAGCCGGCAGAATCAGCGGTTTTCGAATTTCGCCGGGCGCTTTTCCACGAAGGCGCCCATGCCCTCCTTCTGATCGTGCGTCGCAAACAGCGATTGGAAGGCCCGCCGCTCGGAAATGAGGCCCTCCGCCAGGCTCGTCTCGGCGACACGGTTGATCGCCTCTTTGACGAGGAGCAGCGCCGGCAGCGAATGTTCGGCGATGGCCGCGGCGGTCTTCAGGGCTTCGGCCTCCAATTGGTCGGCAGGGACGATGCGGGCGACGAGCCCGGCGCGTTCGGCCTCGGCCGCGTCGATCATCCGGCCGGTGAGGCAGAGCTCCATCGCCTTGGCCTTGCCGATCGCCCGCGTCAGCCGCTGCGAGCCGCCGCCGCCGGGCATGATGCCGAGCTTGATCTCCGGCTGGCCGAACTTAGCCGTCTCGGCCGCGATGATGAAATCGCACATCAGGGCGATCTCGCAGCCGCCGCCGAGGGCAAAGCCCGCCACCGCGGCGATCGTCGGCTTGCGCACCCGGGCGAGGCGCTGCCAATCGGCGATGAAATCGGCGACCAAGGTCTCGGGATAGGTCTTGTGCTGCATTTCCTTGATGTCGGCGCCGGCGGCGAAGGCCTTGGCCGAGCCGGTGATCACGATGGCGCTGATCTGTGAGTCCGCCTCGAAGGCATCGAGCGCCGCGTTCAGCGCGCCCATCAATTCGGCATTGATCGCGTTCAAGGCCTGTGGCCGGTTGAGTCGGATCAAGCCGACCCGGCCATGCGTCTCGACGATGATCGTGTCACTCGCCACGTCTTTCTCCCTCCGCCGTTGTGCGCCGCAGTTGTTACGTTTTGTAACCCGATTTGACTTATCATCCTAAGCTTGTGCTTCTAAAGACAATGGGTTAGTTGCGAGCGCATCGGCGCCGCCAGGGTCGACTTTTGATCAGTTTTGCGACCGCCGCCGAGAATGATATGGCTCCAAGAAGATGAGGGGATGGTCCGGCTCAGCGATTCCGCATAAGCCCGACCCTGAAACAACGGACAATTTGACTTGGCACATCGCATAAACAGTCTCGCAGACTATGCGACAAAACGCTTTCGGCTCGCCGGCAAAGCCTATCTCGACGAATATAATCCGTTTTTCGTCCCGACCGACACGGCCCGGCACGAGGCGCAGGCCCATGGGCGCAACTTCATCAGCTTCGCCAATTACGATTACCTCGGCATCTCCGGCCATCCGGCGATAAAGGCCGCGGCGATCGGCGCGCTCGAAGAGCTTGGCGTCGGTGCCCTCGCCTCGCGCCTCGTCGGCGGCGAGCGCTCGACCCATCATCTCTTCGAAGACAAGCTCGCGGCTTTTCTCGGCGTCGAATCGGTTCTCACGCTGGTCTCCGGCTATCTGACCAATGTGACGACCATTTCGCACATGATGAACACGCGCGACGCCATCTTTCTCGATGAGCTGTCGCACAACAGCATCATCAGCGGCGCCAAGGCCGCCGCGGCGACGAGCCATTTCTTTCACCACAACGATCTCGACCATCTCGAATCGCTGCTCGCGCAGAAACGCGATTCCTATCGCCACGTCCTGATCGCGGTGGAATCGCTCTACAGCATGGACGGGGACATCGTCGATCTGCCACGGCTCGTCGAGATCAAGGAACGCTACAATTGCTGGCTGCTCGTCGATGAAGCCCATTCGATCGGCGTTCTCGGCCAGGACGGCCGCGGCCTCTGCGAGCATACGGGCGTCGATCCGGCGCAAATCGACATCATCGTCGGCACGCTGTCGAAAACCTTCGCCTCCTGCGGCGGTTTCATCGCCGCGAAGAAGGTCGTAGCCGACTGGCTGCGCTACACCCTGCCGGGCTTCGTCTTCAGCGTCGGCCTGTCGCCGGTGATCGCCGCCGCGGCCTCGACGGCGCTCGATATCATCCAGAAGGAAACCTGGCGGATCGAGAAGCTGCGCCACAATGCCGAGCTCTTCGTCGAGCTCGCGCGCGAAGCCGGGCTCGACACCGGGCCCGCGATCGGGCGCGGCGTCGTGCCGATTCTCTTTGCCGACGGTTTGGAGACGGTGGCGGCCTCGCGGCATCTGATGAGCCACGGCTATTATGTGCCGCCGATCTTCCAGATCGGTGTGCCGAAGAACCAGCCGCGGCTGCGCTTCTTCCTCTCCGCCTCGCATCGCGAGGAGGACATCCGCGGCGTCATCAATCTTCTCGCCCGGCGCCAGGCCCACCCGGCTGTGGCAGCCGAGCCGGTCAGCGCGGCGACCTGAACAATATCCGCGGGACGCCGACTTTCCGGATAATGCAATACGCCCGGCAACGCCCGGCCCATGGATGTGAGATGAGCGAAATCAAAATCGTTCCCGTAAACGGGCTCGGCGCCTTTCTCGATTTCTGCAAAGTTCCGCGGCTCATCTACAAAGGCCAGAAAGGTTTCGCGCCGCCGCTCGATGCGGAGCGCTGGACTTTGCTCGGCTCGAAGCTCAACCCGCATTATAAATCGGTCGATTGGCAGGCTTGGCTCGCCTACAAAGATGGCAAGCCCGCAGGCCGCATCCAGGCGCAGATCTATAAGAACATCGTGCCCCTCGGCGCCTCGCCAGCGCAATTCGGCTGCCTCGACACGATCGAGGACGAAGCCGTGCTTTCGGGACTGCTCGAAGCCGCCGAAACCTGGCTGCGCGACCGCGGCGCGGGACTCATCCACGGCCCGTTCTCGCCCTCGATCTGGGGCGAGGTCGGCGTGCTGGTCGAGGGCTTCGAGACGGTGCCGATGATCTTCGTGCCCTGGAACCCGCCCTATCTGCCGGCGATGCTGGAAAAGCGCGGCTACGCGAAGGCGCGCGACATCATCTCCTATCGCTACGACATCTCCGACAAGGATCGTGGCCAGGATGGCGGCATCATCGCGCGGCCGGAATGGCGCGACCGGCTGAAAATCCGCACGATCGATCTCAACAAGATCAAGGACGAATCGGCGCTGATCGTCGACATCTTCAATGACGCCTGGAGCGACAACTGGGGCTATGTCCCCTTCACCTACGAAGAATTCATGTCTTCGGCCGACTCGCTCAAATATATCATGCCGCCCGAAGGCGGATTCATCGTCGAGCTCGACGGCGTGGCGCAGGCCTTCGCCGTCGTCCTGCCCAACCTCAATGAAATCACCGAGGATCTCGACGGCAGACTCTTCCCCTTCGGCTTGCCGAAGCTGATCTCGCGCCTGCGCAACCATCGCTACAAGACCATGCGGCTTCTGCTTTTCGGCATTCGCAAGGCGCTGCATCGCAAGGCCGCCGGTGGCGCGGTCATCCTCGCCTTCATCGAGGAATCCCGTCGCCGCACGCGTAAATATACGAGCGCCGAACATTGCGAATTCGGCTGGGTGCTCGAGGATAATCTGGGCATGCGCAAGCCGATCGAGCTTTCCGGCGCCAAGATCGACAAGATCCATCGCATCTACGGCAAGGATCTGACTGCAATTTCGTCAGCCAAGCCAGCCTGAGCAAAACCGGCGCAACGCGTTGAAATCGCCGGTCCTGCTTGGGCCGATTGGTTCGCTTCCAAAGTTGATCCTAGCCCTTCGCAAGAGGCGGCTTTTTCGCTACTGGTAAGTCTGTAAGTTCGCTGGGGAGCGATTATTGGGGCGCGAGCGGGGAACCCTGCGCATGAACATAGCGAATCGCAACATGTACGAACCGGCCAGCGAGCCTCCGCATGACTTTCTTGTCGCGGAGCCGATGCGGCCGCACCCGCAACGCCGACGCGCCATTCTGGCGGCGCATCCCGAAGTGGCGGGCCTCATCGTCACCGATCCGATCACGGCCGTCATCACTCTTGCCGTCGTCGTCGGCCAAATCGCCATCGCTGGCTATTTCGGCCATCTTGGCTTGGGCTATTGGTGGGCGGCGCTGATTGCCGCCTATTGCATCGGCGCCTTCGCCAACCACGCAATGTTCGTCGTCATCCACGACGCGGTCCACAACACGATCTTCAAGAGCCCCACCGCCAACAAATGGGTGGCGATCCTCGCCGATCTGCCGAACGCCTTCCCGACGGCGATGGGCTTTCGCTGCTATCACCAGAAACATCATTCGCATCTCGGCGATTATGACTTCGACGCCGACCTGCCCGGCCATATCGAAGCGAGGATTGCCGGCAATCGCTGGTACGGCAAAGCCTTCTGGCTCTTCGGCTTCGCCTTCTGGCAACTGACCCGGCTCGGACGCTTGAAAGGCACGGTGCCGATCTGGGGCAAGTGGACTTATATCAACATCGCGGTCATCGCCGTCTTCGATCTCCTGATGCTTTATTTCTTTGGCTGGAATGCGCTGCTTTATCTCTTCGCCTCGTTCTGGTTCTCGGTCGGCGGGCTGCATCCCTTGAGCGCGCGCTGGATCCAGGAGCATTTCACCTTCGATCCGCACCAGGAGACTTTCGATTATTACGGGCCGCTGAACCTCGTGGCGCTCAACATCGGCTACCACAACGAGCACCACGATTTCCCGGAAATCCCCTGGCGCCTGCTGCCCGAACTGAAGCGGATGGCGCCGGAATTCTACGACGACCTCAAGACGCATGAATCGTGGACGAAGCTGTTCTTCACCTTCATCTTCGATCCACGCTACACGCTCTATTCCCGCGTCGATCGCTCGATCATGCGCCATGCGGCGCAGGCTGCCGGGGCCAAATAAGCCGAGCCAGGGAATCCGCACGGTTAAAGCGATGGCCGGGCTTGTCCCGGCCATTGGGCTTTAAGTCTGGCCTTCAATTAATTTCGGGAGTCGTTGTCTGGCGCGATTTCGGCGTGCGCTTGAATTCCTCGCGCCGCCGGCTGAACAAAGTGCCGACGATCGCCGGCGCGTTGGAGACGCTCATATAGACCAGCATGGGCGGCACCGAGGTGACGGTGACGAGATATTGCCAGACAGAGCCGCGCCGCAAAATCAGATAGGGCACGAGCGTCATGCCGACCGCAACTAGCGCGATGAGCACGAGCAGAAATTCGATCAGCGGAATATAGGGCGCAACCCCGCCCAGCAGGATGCAGACGACGAGCGACACGCTCGCGAGCGCCGCGCAAGGATAGAAGGCCTGGATCAGGATGAGCGCGAAGGCCGACAATTTTTTCCGGAACGACCAATTGGAGGCCCAGACGTCGCCGATGAGCTTGCGCGCGACCTGGACGAAACCGTTCGACCAGCGGCTCTGCTGCACGCGCCAATGTCCCAATTGATCCGGGACGAGGCCCGGCACGGCCGGCTCCATCAGAAAGATGCCATGCCAATTGGCGAGTTCGGCGCGGATCGCGAGATCGAGATCCTCGCATAAAGAATCGCCTGACCAGCCGCCTGCCGCTTCGATCGCCGCGCGCCGCCAGAGCCCGCCCGTGCCATTGAACTGGAAGAGCCAACCGGCGCGATAGCGCGTCGCCTGCTCCATCACATAATGGGAATCGAGCATCAGGCCTTGGATGCGCGTCAGCCAATTCGTCCCGTAGTTCGAGAATTCGCAGCGCGATTGCAGGAAGCCCGCGCGCGGATCGGCGAGGAGATGCGGCACCGCGATCCGCAGCCATTCCCTCGGCGGCCGGAAATCGATGTCGAGCACAGCGATGACCGGCGCATCGCTCTTGGTGAGCCCGGCGGCCAGCGCGCCAGCCTTGAAGCCGCCGCGATCCTCGCGGCGCACATGCTGAATGTCGAAGCCCTGCGCGCGCAATTGCTCCGCCGCTGCTGCCGCGAACACGGGCGTATCGTCCGTGCTGTCGTCGAGAAGCTGAATGTGGAGCTTCTCCTTCGGCCAATCGAGCGTCGCGGCAGCGCGCAGCGCATCGGCGGCCAATTCGCCCTCGTTGAAGGCGGGGATTTGCACCAGCACATGCGGCAACATCGCATCGCTCAGTTTCACCGGCGGAATAGGCGTGCGCCAACGCGCGCCGGTGACGAGCTCGATGATATTGATGGCGATGAGAAGCAGGAAGCTGCCGCCGACGAAAACGAGGCCGAGAACGGCGAGCGTCAAAAGGATCTCAAAAAAGACGCGCGCAATTTCGAGGACGATCAAGGGCGCATTCCTTTCGGGTTCTTCTATCGCGGTCGATTATTATTCGCGCTTATGCATCCGCGCGCTGCCTGCTGGATGGGTCCGCTTGAGTTTGACCACAAAAACCGCTGCCAGAACAAGGGCGAGCTTGCTCGCCGCCCGGCTCAGGGCTTCATTCTTTCTTTCGTTTCCGGAACATTGACCGTGAAATGGGTGAACAGCCAATCGACGAGGCGGGGCGGCAAATTCCGCGCGAGGTGCGTCGCCAGATAGAGCGCCGCCGGAAAAGCGATCACCGCCCGCCCCCGCGTCAGGCCATTTTTGATAATTTCGGCTGCCCGCGCGTCGCTGACCTCGAAAGGTTTGACGGCGCTGATCGAATCGTTGAGCGGCGTTTTGACGAAGCCGGCGACGACAAGGCTCACCAGAACGCCGCGACGCTCAAGCCGTCCGCGCAAGGACTCCGCGTAGGCATGCACCGCCGCCTTGCTGGCACTATAGGCCGG
>JARLIV010000147.1 GCA_031291555.1 Methylovirgula sp.
GCGCAGCGCTTCGCCGGTGCGCAGGCTGAAACAGGCATGGTGCAACGGGCAACGTACCGTGTCGCCGACGATGATCCCCTCGGCGAGCGGGCCGCTGTAATGCGTGCATGTGGCGCTGACCGCGAAAACATCGCCACCGCTCTTTGCCAGAAGGACCGCTTCATCGCCGACATGACCGAGCAGGATTTTGCCGTCGCCGATCGCATTGAGCGGCACGCCGCGAGAGAGATCGGGTCCCTTGTTTGCGGTCACATCGCTCATGGCGTTTCTCCGTGTCAGTCGAGCGCGGCGCGGCGGAAGGCGACGCACGAGATGGCCGCCCAATCTTTCTCACACTCGCCATGCGCGATCGCATCGACGAGATTGTCGCGCACGACGCTGGCGAAGGGCAGCGGCGCCCCGGCCATTTCGCTCGCGGCGAGCATCAGCCGCACATCCTTGAGGCCGAGCGCGAGCTTGAACCCCGCCTCGAACTTCCGCTCCAGAATGGCGGCGCTATAGGTCTTGTAAGCCGGGGCGGCGAATAAAGTTCCGGTGAGGATTTCGGCGATCTTCTCCGGCGCCACATTCTGGCGCTCGGCAAAGGCAAAGGCCTCCGACATGGCCTCGATGGCCGAGACGAGGACGAAATTGGCCGCGAGCTTGGCGACATTGGCGAGATGCGGCTCGGTGCCGACGATCCAGGTCGCCTTGCCGATCGCATCGAGCACTGGTTTGACGCGGGCAATGTCGCCCGCAGCGCCGGCGGCGAGAATATTGAGCTCGCCCTTGGCGGCGACATCCGGGCGCCCGAGCACCGGCGCGCCGATATAGGCGACCCCGGCCTCGGCATGGAGCTTTTCCAGCTTTTTGGCGTAATCGACGGAGATCGTCGCGGTGACGAGATGAACGAGGCCGGGGCGGGCGACGCCCAGCAGGCCGGGCGCGACGATGACCTCCTCGATCACCTCGTCCGAGGCCAGCATGGTGAGCACGGCATCGGCCTGAAAGGCCTCGGCCGGCGTGGCGACGGGCTGCGCCCCTTCGCCGCGCAATTTCTCGACCGCCGCCTGCGAGCGGTTCCAGACCAGAACGCGGTGGCCCGCCGCGATGAGCCGGGACGCCATGGCCGAGCCCATGCCCCCCAGTCCGATGAAACCAATGTCCACGATCGTCTCTCCTCAGAATTGTCCATAAGCCGCTGGGACTTTGGCCGCATTGCACCGCCCGGCCCCCATGCTTATTTGCGCTTCGGGCGCCGGTTCGGCTAGATCGCGATCCCGCCCTGGGCTGAATTTGCTTGCGCGGCCTGCTTGTGCTTGAGAAGGCCGGCATGGTGGAGGCCCGCTTGGCCGCGCGCCGGAAGGGGAAGGATTTGACCCGCTCCGCTGATTTTGACGACGCCCTCGACTCCTTCCCGGCGAAGGCCGAGGAGAGTCTCGATCCCAAGGATTGGGAGGCGTTTCGCGCCGAGGCGCATCGCGGCCTCGACCTCATGATCGATTATCTGCGCGATGCGCGCCAGCGTAAGGTCTGGCAGCCGGCGCCAGCGGAAGTGCGCGCGGAGTTCCGTACGCCCTTGCCGCAGGAAGGCAGGCCGCTCGGCGAATTGCTCGACACGTTCGCGAATTCGATGCTGCCCTATGCCAATGGCAATACCCATCCGCTGTTCATGGGCTGGGTGCATGGCGGCGGGACGCCGGTCGGCATGGTCGCGGAAATGCTCGCGGCGGGGCTCAATTCGAATTGCGGCGGGCGCGATCACATCGCCATCGATGTGGAGCGCGAGATCACCCTTTGGCTCGCGGAGGCTTTGGATTTCCCGCGCGACGCCTCGGGCATATTCGTTACGGGCTCGTCGATGGCCAATTTGATCGCCCTGCTCGTCGCCCGCACCGGCGCGCTGGGCGAAAAGGTGCGCAAGGACGGGTTGCGCCAAACGGGGCGGCAACTCGTCGGCTATACCTCGATTGAGGCACATGCCTGTATCGAGCGCGCCTTCGAAATGGCGGGGATCGGCGCGGCCTTTCTGCGCCGCCTGCCGGTCGATGCCAAAAGGCAGATGGATGTCGCGGCCCTGCGCGCTGCGATCGCGGCCGACCGCGCCGCTGGGCTGGAGCCTTTCCTCGTTGTCGGTTCCGCCGGCACGGTGAATACCGGCGCGATCGACGATCTCGCCGCGCTCGCCGATCTCTGCGCGGCGGAGGATTTGTGGTTCCATGTCGACGGCGCCTTCGGCGCGCTCTGCGTTCTCTCGGCGGAATTGAAGCCGCTGGTGAACGGCCTCGAACGCGCCGATTCCATCGCGCTCGATTTCCACAAATGGCTGCAGGTGCCCTATGACGCCGGCTTCTTCATCTGCCGGCATCCAGAGCTTCACCGCCAGACCTTCATGAGCACCGCGGCCTATCTGGCGCGGGCGCCGCGCGGGCTCGCGGCGGCGGACATCTGGCCCTGCGACCTCGGCCCAGACCTCTCGCGCGGATTCCGCGCGCTGAAGACCTGGTTCACCTTCCAGGCCTTTGGCGCCACTCGGCTCGGTGCGACTCTGGCGCAGACCTGCCATGTCGCGCGCCATCTCGAAGCCTTGATCCGCCGTTCGTCGCTCTTCGAACTCAGCGCCGAGGTGCGGCTCAACATCGTCTGCTTCAGCGTCAAGGGCGATGCGACCGGCGAGATCAACCGCGAGATCGTCATGGATTTGCACGAGTCCGGCTTGGCAGCGCCCTCGACGACCAAACTCGGCGGCCGGCCGGTGATTCGCGCGGCGATCGTCAATCATCGGACGCAGACGAAGGATATGGAGGCTTTTGTCGCGGCGGCCGAAGCCTGTGCGGTGCGCATTCTCGCCCGGCGCGCGGCGCCTGTCGCGCCTTAGCACCAGAGAGGGAAGGGGCGGGGCGAGCCATGCGATTGTTGCGATCGGCGCTGTTCAATCTCGGCTTTTATTTCCTCGTCGTCGTGCTGATGATCGCGGCGCTGCCGGCCCTGGCGCAGGGCGGCGCGGCCATCGAATGGCATGCCCGGCGCTGGGCGCGCCTGTCGCTCGCGCTGCTCGAGCGCACCTGCGGCACCAAAGTGGAGTTTCGCGGCCTTGAGAATTTGCCGCCGGGCGCCGCCCTTGTCGCCGCCAAGCACCAGTCGACGCTCGACGTGCTGGCGCTGATCCTGGCGGTCGAGCGCTTCTCCTTCATCTATAAGCATGAACTCGACATGCTGCCGCTCTTCGGCAGCTATTTGCGTAGCTGCGGCCAGATCTCGATCGACCGTAGCAAGCGCGCCGGCGTCCTGGCGCAGATCATCGCGGCCGCAGACCAGACTTTCGCGGTGGACCGCCGGCTGGTGATCTTCCCGGAAGGCACGCGCCGTCCCGTGGGCGCGCCGCCACTCTATAAGGCCGGGGTGGCGCGGATCGTCGAGGCGACAGGTGCTCCCTGTGTTCCGGTCGCGCTCAATTCCGGCCTCTTCTGGCCGCGGCGCCGGTTCATCCGCCGCCCCGGCACGATGGTGATCGAATTCCTGCCGCCGCTCACGGTGGAGGCCGGCAAGGGCGCCTTCATGCAGGTGCTGCAGACGCGGATCGAGGCCGCCAGCGATCGGCTCATTGCCGAAGCCCTGGCCAAAGACGCTTCGCTTGCTACGCCAACGACGACTCCGCAGCTTTCGCGAAGCTGACGGCCACCCCCTCCGCGGCCGCGAGACTTGACCCGCGGACATGCGTGTTCTAATTTTGTTCTCACGAATCACTCCACGAATCACTCTATGATTATGACGATGGCTAAGGGATCGCAGACAGATTTGCGCTTGACCGGCTTTGGCGGCCGCGGCGGATCGGCGCGCGCCGTGTCGCTGCTTTTCCTGCTGCGGCGCTGGCGCGAGCGAAACGCCCGAGCGGTCGTGGCACCCCGGCTCCAATCGGCGGATGCGCCGCCGAACAACACCGGTCTGGCGAGCCTCGCGGGCGGCGATCTCGCGGCGCGTTTCCACGCTTGGCGCGGGCGCTCCGGCCGGCGCTATATCTGCTCGGTCTTTCTGGTTGATCCGCAGGCGGGCGATGCCGGCCTGCCGGAATTTGCCGAGGCGATCGTGATCGCCGTGGGGCAGGACATCGGCGGCGAGCGCCGCGTGGTCGCGTTTCTGCAATGCGAACATGGCGCAACGGCCCTCGCGCGGCAGGCCTTTGTCGCGGCGGCCCTGAAGGCTGGCGCGCAGCAATGGCATGTCCACCTTCTCACCGCTAATCCGCAGAAGCGCCGCGCCGCGATCGAGGATATCGAGGCGCTCTGCCGCCCGGCCGCGCCGGCGCTGGTGCCAGTCTAATCCGCCGCCGCAGGCGAAAACTGTTCGGCGAGCCAATCGAGCATCGCATCGGTAATGCCGAGTTCGGCGAGATGCGCCTGCGTGGCGCGCACATAATCCGGATTGGCGCCGGAGACGCCATGGCCCTGCGCGACAAGGCGGGCCACGTCCTCACGGGCGAGCCGCCCGGCATATTGGACATGGCCGCGATCGACGGCATAGGAGAGCGCGGCGACGTGCCGCCCGTCATTGAGCTGCGCGTTGAGATGAAGCTCGCGATAGACCGAGGTGACCTGCTCGCGGGCGCGTAGATAGGCGATCGTCTTATCGCGATCCTTGGCGGCGACGCGAAAGGCCATGCCGCGGCAGGAGCCGCCGCGATCGAGCCCCAGCACGAGGCCCGGCCGCTCCGGCGTGCCACGGTGGACATGCGAATACACACAGAGCGCGCGGTGATAGCCGCGCACCCGCGCCACTCTGCTTTCGCGATAATCGAAGCCCGGCCGCCACATCAGCGAGCCGTAGCCGAACACCCAAAGATCTTCCATCGTCCGTAAAATATAGGCCAGATGCGTGCGCTATAATGGCGGCGCGGCACAGGACCAACAAAATTCCTCCGGATTTGTGCTTTTGATCTGGGTCCCAGTTTTGGGAGCTTATTAGAGAGGACGCATTGGAGAGCAGTTCGGTCGTCAGC
>JARLIV010000148.1 GCA_031291555.1 Methylovirgula sp.
CACCTGGCCGCCGCGCGCCGGGATATTGCCGGTCGCGAGGAAGGTCGACGGATCGACGCGCTCTTCGGGCCGGTCGCTCAGAGAAATCGCCGATTGGTTCGCCCCCACGCGCGGATCGAACAGGTTGGCATAGTCGAAGCCAAGATGCAGCGAAGCATCCGACGTCTGGATGATCTGGTAGCTGGCGCGGAACAAGGCCGCGAGCTGCGGACCGAGGCCGGTCGGCGTGAGCGTGCAAGGCGCCGTGGCGCCAACGCACGACGCGCCGTCCGTGTGGAGAGCGCCAGGGTTCGGACCCGTCAGGTAAGCGCCGAGCCAATAACGGTCGTTGTTCGAACGAAAGCCCAAGCTCGAGCGGAAGTCGCCGCCGCCAAAGGTGGCCGCAATGACCTGCGGCGTCGCGCGCTCCACGAACAACAGATCGTTCGAGCTTGTGGCCTCCTCGAGGGTCCAGGGCACGTCCTGGAAGCCGAAGTCAAAAGCGACCGGGAATGGGCCGCCATGCTTATAGAAGCCGTTGTAGGTGATGTAAGCGTTTTCGACGCCGGCCAGATAGTTATTGGAAGTGGCCGGGTTGCTGCTCGAATTGCCGTTCGCCAAGGCGTTGTTGGCGTTGTAGCCGTCCGACGTGTTGCCGAAGTCGTAGATGAAAGTGTAGTGCCAATCGCCCAGGAAATTGCCGGTGACGCCGATGCGGGCGCGGCGCAGATTGATGCCGCTCGCAAGGCCTGTCTGATCCAGCGTGTTCGGCGCCGGGTGGTAGCCGACGTAGCCAGCGGTATCGAGGTGCAAACGGCCGGTGAGTTCGACGGTGTTCTGGCCGTCCGCGTCCGCGAAGCCGAAGTGAACGCCGTTCTTGGTCGTCTCGATCACGTGCGGGCCGCCGGGCGGCGGCACCTCACCCTTGGTGACATAGATCGGGCCGCCCGCGGCGTGACGGAGATGATGGATCTCCGCGCGCAACGCGCTGATCTCTTCCTGATGGCGCTGCTCGATCCGATGGATTTCGGCTTCGAGACGCTTGATCGCAGCGTCGTCGTCGGCGAATGCGGCTTGGCCGCCCCAGCCTGCAAGCAGGCTCGACGAAGCGAGAAGAACCAGAAGCTTCTTTTTGCGAGCGCCGCCGATACCTGAAGTCAGTTCGTATTTCATAAGACCCCCCCGGAAAAACTGTTTAAAATAGATTTTATAAAGGCGCCTTTAGTCAACTGAAACACTGGACTAGGAAACCACTATTTCAAGCGGTGTGGGATTTTCGTTACACAGTACCATCCCGTAAAAATGATCTAGAGAATTGTTTTCTCTTCGGAAAATGAAAATTAGAAAATACTTCTATGCTTGAAAGCTGTATATAAATATATATTACTCTCAATGAGTGTGTTCTTGATAAGAAACGCGATCGCGCAGTCATCACATGCCGATTCTCAACCCGGCGGATCATGAAAAGCGGTCAGCGACGACTCGGCTTTACGCCGGCGCGCGTAGCTCGCTTGGATCGCGCGTTTTCGCGCATGCCTCGCGCGCCGAAGATCCAATCTCGAAGCACGCTCCGTGAGATTGTTCGTCAACTCGCAGGACGAGGCCATGTAGCTCGGCGATTGACGCCGCCATGCTCAAACCGAGGCCGTTGCCGGGAACGCCGTCAGTCGCAGCGGAACGAAAAAATCGCTTGAAAATCTTGTCGCTATCCTCCGGCCGGATACCCGGGCCGCTGTCGCGGACACGCAGGCGGGGGCCATCGAGCGTATTTTCCGCCGAAATCTGGACGCGGCCATGTCTTGGGGTGAATTTGATGGCGTTGTCGACGAGGTTCATCAAAGCCTCGCGCAGAAGGTCGGCATCCCCCGGGAGGGTGACGACGGCTTCGGCATTCAACGTCATCGCAATCGACTTCGCCTCGGCCATGGGCTCGTAGAAATCGAACACGTCGCGGCAGAGCTCTACGACGTTCACTTGCGTGAACGCGCTGCGCTGCAATCCGCTTTCGATTTCCGATATGCGCAGCAAGGCGGTTACCGTGGTCAGCGCCCGATCGAGATCGGCGAGAATCTGCCGCGCCGTGGCGCGCAATTGGTCTTCCGGCTCGCTCAAGGCGCGTTCGAGCCGAATGTGAGCGACCGTTAGGGGCGTACGCAGATCGTGCGCAATATTGTCGCCGACCTGCTTGAGCTGGCCGACAAGCCGCGCGATTTCGTCAAGCATGCGGTTGACCGAACGGACGACCTCATCGATGCCGTCAGGAACCCGATGCGCCGGAAGCCGCTCGTGCAGATTGCCCTGGATCACGCGATCGATTGCGAAATGAATCTCGCGTAACCGGCGCGAGGCGCGCAAGCTCAGAAGGACGCCCGCCAAAAGGGCAAGGAAAATAGTCGGTCCGATGCCGATCACCAGCGCCTGTAGCACCGACTGCTGCAGCGCATGGATTGCATAGAGGCTTCGCCCCAAGATCAGCGTCCCCCCGTCGGGACGATGGCCGCCAACGAAGAAGGCGGATTCGCCGCCAGTGCCGTCGGGCTTCGTCGTCTGAATGATGTGGACATGGCCGTCGAGAGGAATCGACGGGACGCTCAGAATATTGCCGTAAATGTGAGCGCCGGCGGCATCGAAGAGGCCGACATATTCGATCTGCCGCAAGTCGCGCGTGAGACGCCTTTCCAATTCAGGCTTCAATTGCGCGGCGGGCTCGACCACGGCTTTGGCCAGTTCGTCAGCAAGCGAAGCACGCGCTCGCGCCATATCGAAATCCGCGACTTGCCAATAGACGAAGGCGAATACGGCGGCGGTCGACAGCGTGACGACGACGGCGAAGAGTACGGCCAGGCGAAAAGCCGTGGAGCGAAGGAGGTCAGCGATCCCCATGCAATATGAATCCCGTCGCCCGGACGGTTTCGATCATTGGAATTTCACCTGGCGCGTCGACCTTGCGCCGCAGCTTGCCCATGTGAACGTCGACCACATTCGTTTGCGGCAGCGTGCGGAAATGCCAGACATCGGTCAGCAGCATCGCCCGGGTCACGATCTGATTTGGATGGCGCATAAAATATTCGAGCAAATTGAATTCACGCGGCAGGAGATCGAGCTGCCGATCGCCGCGGCGCACGCTGCGTTCGATCAAATCCATGGTCAGCGGTCCGACGCGCAGAAGCGAAACCCGCGCATCGCTCGCGCGCCGGCGCAATACCTCGACGCGGGCGACCAGCTCATCGATCGCGAACGGCTTGACGAGATAATCATCGCCGCCCGCCCTGAGCCCGCGGATGCGATCGTCGGTGGACGACAGCGCGCTGACGACGAGCACGGGCACGCGGTTGCCCTCGTCGCGCCAGGCTTCGATCATCGCAAGCGAATCGGTACCGTGAAGCATACGGTCAACGATCATTACCGCTGGAGAATGGATGCGAATGGCCTCGGAGACCTGCTGCGAGGAATCGGCGATGCGCACGGCATAGCCTTCGCGCTCAAGCGCCAGAGAAATTTCCTGCGCCGTCTCGAACTCGTCCTCAATCAACAACACCGCCGGACGATCTGAGGGCTCGAAAGCACCGGCGGTCATCTCTCTCATTCCATTGAGCATCTGAAGACAAACTCCGCGCATGGCGTCACATTGCAGAGCGCGGCGACGAATAAATTATTCTTCATCATAGCAAAAACATCTAATTGCTGCACAGCAAACGGGACAATAATTCTCCATTCGCACGCTAAAAAAGCATTTAATCTCCATGGTGAACTCGCGAGCTATATAAAAAAGTATTTAATCAGGCTAATTCTGGAAAATATCCCCACGCGCCGCTCGTCGACTGACGCTCGAACGTAGGCAAAAAAAAGCGGGCCAAAGGCCCGCTTTCCATGTTGCGAATTCCAAACCGCTTTTGCCGATCAATATTTCGCGACAACCGGCGGGGGTGCCGGCGGCGGCGGATCGAACGGATAGTAGCGGAACGAGGCATAGACCATCTGGTCATCGAAATGAACATTGGAGGCGTTGTTCGTGTTGAACAGGTCATCGCGCACATAGGCGTATTGCAGCCCGACCCTGACCGAACCGAAGCTACCCTGGTAAACCTTATCCCAGAAGCCGCCTGTGAGCTCCCAGGTATCCTTCACACTGCTTTGGCAAGTGCCATTGAGGATGTAGCACCCGGAAGTGGTGGCAAAGGGACTGCCGAAGCCGCTGCCGGCGGTGCCAAAGGCCGCCGTCGAAAAGTCCGTCGAGAGGATTCGTTCCTCGCCGCCGTAAGCATAGAGATCAAGCTGAGGCGTGGCATGGACAATGGCACCCCCGAGAAACATCAGTTCCGGCAGAGCGACGAGCGAACCGTTCGGTGCAAAGGTCGCGGAGGTGAGCTGGCCTGAGCCGTAGCGGCCGATACCGCGGCCAATCATCGCCGAGCCCTGAACGTCGATCCATTTCGGCAGAAGCGGAATGGTTACGCCGCCACCGCCGCCCCAGCCAGTCGTGTCATTGTGATTGCCGTAAACGAATCCCGGCCCGTATTCGGCGTAGTCATAGAGATCAGTGTAGAGGCCGAAGCCTTCGACATGGATCGTGCGATCGCCGATGGTCGGCTCCCAAGCCGCCTTCACGACGAAGTCCGGGATGTGATTGAGCGAGTACTTATACTGCGTATTCAACAGGCCCGAGCCACCACTCCCCAACTGCGAGCAATAGGCATTGTAACCGTTGACCACAGTGGGCGAGGCTGCGGTGCCCGTCGGATCGCCAGCCGTGCATGGCGTTCCGGTCTGCGGCAGCTCTGCCGAGGCCGCGATCCAGAATTGAGGACCGAAATCCTTGACCAAGCGAAGCTGCGGCTGCCGTGTCCAGGCGAAGCCGGCGACGTATTGTGCGTCGATCGTCAGCGGGATGTCCTCGTTGCGCGGCGTGATGCCCTTCTGGTTCATCGTCACGAGCGACCAGGTTTGACCGGCAAGGATGTGGAAGCCCTCACCCATCCAGTCGATCGTGCCATAGAGATGGCGGACACGCGGCGTGTAGGAGTTGCTTTCCGTCGAGTTCGCGGTCGTGGCCGCACCGAGGAAGTCGAACTCGCCGTAACCCGAAACGAGCACGTCGGGATTGTAATTGCCCTGTACCAGCAGCGAGACGCGGGATTGGCGCGCGGTGCCGCGAATTTCGTTCGAATGCGCGGCAGCGCCGGTATAGTTCGGCAGGCTGCCGAAGGCCGGGCTGAAGTCGCCGCCCGTATCGCGCGAACGCCACACACCTTCCGCCGCAAGGAAGCCGCCGGGCGTAATCGTGATGCCGTTCAAGTGGAACTTCTTGTCCCACGGCACCGGCGGCTCGTAAGCGCCGGGCGCGCCGGCGGGATAAGCCGCGGTCTTGACCTGAACCGCGTGGATCTGCACGCGCTGCGAGTCAACGCGGCTCTCGAGGCGGTGCAATTGCGCCTTCAGGGCGTGAATCTCTGCGGCGAGTTCAGCGTTCGAATCGTCCGCCTTGGCAGCGGCGCTGCCCGTGGTGACGAGAGCGGCGAGCGCTACGCCGCTCAAGAGTTGACGGCCGAGGCCGCGGCGACGAACAGCCGCTCCGGCCGCGCCCGTACAGGACGGCGGCGCAGAAGCTTCGTCGCAACAAGTTGCGATGTTTTTCACTGGATAACCCCCGAGGTTACGATCCTTGGTCTTACGATCAGGTCG
>JARLIV010000149.1 GCA_031291555.1 Methylovirgula sp.
GCCGGGCACGAGAATGCCATCGACCCCTTCGAGCCGCTGCGCCGGGTCCGACCCCTCGAACACCTCCGATTCGATCCAGTCGAGCTGCACCTTGACGCGATTGGCCATGCCGCCGTGGGCGAGCGCCTCGATCAGCGACTTATAGGCGTCCTTCATGCCCGTATATTTGCCGACGATGGCGATCGTCACTTCACCTTCGGGATTGTGAGTGCGCGCCGTCACCGCGTTCCAGCGGCTCATGTCGGGCTTCGGCGCCGGCTCGATGCCAAAGGCCGCCAGAACCTCCTGATCGAGCCCCGCCGCGTGATAGGCCGCCGGCACATCGTAGACCGAAGCGACATCCCTCGCCTCGATCACAGCGCTTTCGCGGACATTGCAGAAAAGGCCGATCTTGCGCCGCTCCTCGCGCGGAATCTCGCGGTCCGTGCGGCAGAGGATAATTTGCGGCTGGATGCCGATCGAGCGCAATTCCTTTACCGAATGCTGCGTCGGCTTCGTCTTCAGCTCCCCGGCGCTGGGGATGTAGGGCATCAACGTCAGGTGAACATAGATCGCATGCTGGCGCGGCAGTTCGTTGCCGAGCTGGCGGATCGCTTCGAGAAACGGCAGCCCCTCGATGTCGCCGACCGTGCCGCCGATCTCGACGAGAACGAAGTCCGCGCCCTCATTGCCGCGCAGGACGAATTCTTTAATCTCGTTGGTGACGTGCGGGATCACCTGGACCGTCGCCCCGAGATAATCGCCGCGACGCTCCTTGGTGATGATCTCCTGATAGACGCGCCCGGCCGTGATATTGTCATCGCGCACCGCCGCGCGGCCGGTGAAGCGCTCGTAGTGGCCGAGATCGAGATCGGTCTCCGCCCCATCATCGGTCACGAAGACCTCGCCGTGCTGATAGGGGGACATCGTCCCCGGATCGACATTGAGATAGGGATCGAGCTTGCGGAGCCTGACCGTATAGCCGCGCGCTTGAAGCAAAGCCCCAAGGGCCGCCGACGCAAGCCCCTTGCCCAGGGAAGAGACCACGCCGCCGGTGATGAAAATGTACCGCGCCATGGGCCTCGGTGATTACCTTGTTTTGTGCCGTTTGGGGAGCCTTTTTATCGGCCCGTCCACACAGAAGCTGAAGTTTACTCGTGGCCGAACAGGCTTTCCGCCGCGGCGCCGACCGTCGTTTCGGGGTGGGCCGCGCAAAAGGCCTTCAATTTGGCCGCATTCGTCTTGAGAGCGTCAAAATCGATGACCGGCGGTGCATCCGTGTCCTGGTAATAGCCATCGAGCCAGGCGAGTGTCGTCTCGACCTCGGCCCCATTCGCGTTGAGGAAATCCTGGCAGGATTCAGTGTTCAGATCGATCGCTGCGGCTCCGGCGCTGGAAAGCCCGGAGCCGAGCCAGATCGCGGCCAGCAACACGCTCCAGAGAGGCGCTTGCCGCTGGCCCGTCATTGCGACCGCGGCGGCTCCGGCTGCCCGGGCGGCGCAGGCGGCTGCGGATGCTCCTGCAACTCCTGCTGCTGCTTCTTGAGCTGCTGCAGCAGCGTCCCCTGCGCGGGCACACCCGGCGCGGTGGCGGGCGCCACGGCGCCCTCGAAAATCGATTTGCTCGGGCGGTTGGCATTGGCGAGCAGCGTCAGCCCGAGGCTGGTGGCGAAGAACACAGCCGCCAGAATGGCCGTGGCACGCGTGAGCACGTTCGCCTGGCCGCGCCCGGTCATGAATCCGCCGCCGCCGCCGATGCCCAGGGCACCGCCCTCCGAGCGCTGCAGAAGCACGGTCGCGATCAGCGCGAGCACAACCATGATGTGGATGACAATTAAAACCGTTTGCATTGTCGCAAATGACCTCTCGGGCGCCGCCCAACCTGTTTGGCCCGCTCTTATACTGTGGCGTTGGCTCTGGCTAGGGGCTATTCGCGGGACGCCACCGGAGCTTCGGGAATGGCCACGGAATCAGTCGGTTATTGCCCACCGATGGCCGCCGCAATGGCCAGGAATTCGGCCGCCTTCAGGCTGGCGCCGCCGACGAGAGCGCCGTTGATGTCGGGCGAGCGCAGAAGCTCCGCCGCGTTGCCGGGCTTGACCGAACCGCCGTAAAGAAGGCGCACGGTCTCGCCCTCCCGCAGCAACGCCGCGAGCCGTTGGCGCAGAAAGCCGTGCATCGCGACGACATCTCGCGGCATCGCCGTAACGCCCGTGCCGATGGCCCAGACAGGCTCGTAGGCGATGGCGAGCCGCCCGGCCCAGCGCTCCTTCGGCAGGGATTTTTCGAGCTGCGCAGCGACGCGCGCCTCGGCGTGCCCCGCCGCCCGCTCCGCTTCGGTCTCGCCGACGCAGAGAATCACCTTGAGCCCGGCGCGCAGGGCCGCGGCGGCCTTGGCCGCGACGCGGGCATCGCTCTCGCCATGATCGATCCGGCGCTCCGAATGACCGACAATGACGTAGGACGCGCCCGCATCCTTCAGCATTTCTGCGGAAATATCACCGGTATGGGCGCCGTAAGCTTCAGGATGGCAATCCTGGCCGCCAATGGCGACCGGCGTGCCGGCGCAAAGCTGCGCTGCCTCGGCGAGCAAGGTGGCCGGCGGACAGACGAGGATCTCCGCCCGCGCCGCGCGCCCTGCGGCGACGGCATCGCGAATCGCCGCGATCTCGCCGAGATCGGCCCGCAACCCGTTCATTTTCCAGTTTCCGGCCACCAGCGGCGTCAATCTATTCGCCATTCCGCTCCGCCCCGCGTTTCAACCCGATCTAGCACCGGCGCCCGCCGCCGCAAAATCGGCGTTTGACTCGGTCCCCAATCAGTTTTAGCGCGCATTGCCAGCCAGTGGCCGCCTCCCTATAGTCCGGCCCCCGATCGACCCCGGCCCTCCGGAGATTCATAGAATATGCTTGATGCTTTGCGTGCCTCCAGCCAGACATGGGTTGGCCGGATCATTATGGCCGTGGTGATGGGTTTTCTCATCATCGCCTTCGGCTTCTGGGGCATTGCCGATATTTTCCGCGGCTTCGGCGCCAATACTTTGGCGCGGGTCGGTACGGTCGACATCACGCCGGATGAGTTCCGCAACGCTTATCAGACGCAATTGCTGCGGATGCAGGAGCAGCAGCGCCGGGCGATCAGCGCCGACGAGGCGCATGAGCGCGGGATCGATCGCGAGGTTCTCGCCCGGCTGCTCAGCGACTCCGCGCTGAGCCAGGAGGCGCATCGGCTGGGGCTCGCGCTCTCCGACAGCATTCTCGCCCAGCAGATCATGCAGGACGACGCGTTCAAAGGCCCCAACGGCCAGTTCGATCGCCAGCTATTCGAGGCGCGGCTGCAGGATAGCGGCCTGACCGAGCGGGCCTATGTCGCGCAGACGCGCGCGGACGCCCTGCGCGACCAGATCGTCTCGGCGCTGACCGGCGGGCTTGCCCCGCCGCACGCCATGCTCGAGATCATCAACCGCTATTACAACGAGCAGCGCAGCATCGATTACGTCATCCTGCCGAACTCGGCCGCAGGCAGCGTGCCGGCGCCAACCGAGGCCGAGCTCAAAAGCTATTTTGATTCCCATCGCGAGCTTTATCGCCAGCCGGAATATCGCAAGATCAGCCTGCTCGTCCTGACGGCCGAAACGCTCGCGCAAATCCAATCGGCCCGAAACCCGATCACCGACGCGGAAATCGAGAAAAGCTATGAGGCGGTGAAGGATCATCGCTATACGCAGCCGGAGAAGCGCGAAATCCAGCAAATCGTCTTCCCGGACGAAAAATCGGCCGATGCTGCCGCCGCCAAATTGGCGGGCGGCGAAGCTTTCGCCGCCTTGATCGCCGAGCGCAAGCTGACGCCAAAGGACACCGACCTCGGCACCGTCACCGAAGCGAGCCTGGCCGACAAGGCGGCGGCCGCGGCGGCGTTCGCCATCCCCTCGGGCGGCGTGACGAAGCCGGTCAAGACCGAGTTCGGCTGGGCGATCCTGCGGGCCGTCGTGGTTACGCCCAAGGTTGTCGTTCCGCTCGCTGCGGTGAAGAGCTTCGTCGCCCACGACCTCGCCGTCGCGCGCGCGCAAAAAGATCTCGTCAAGGTCCACGACCAGATTGAAGATCAGCGCGCCGCCGGCAAGTCCGTCGCCGATGCCGCCAAGGCGGTCGGTCTTTTGGCGCGGACCATCGACGCCATCGATGCGCAAGGAAAGGACAAAGGCGGCAAGGCCGTCTCGGGCCTCGGCGATCCGCAGGCAATGTTGAAGGCCGTGTTCGCCTCTGACATCGGCGTCGACAACGATCCTATCCTGACCAAGGACGGCGGCGCCATCTGGTTCGACGTGCTCAACATCGCTCCGGCGCGCAATCAGACATTCGACGAGGTCAGGGCGCGCGTCACGCAAGACTGGACCGCCGATCAAACGGCGCGGCGCCTGGTCGACAAGTCTGTCGATCTTACCAAGAAGCTCGACGCCGGCGCGACACTCGCCACGATCGCCGCGTCCGACGGTAATCTGCCAGTCAAGCATATCGATAAGATCACGCGCCTCGATTCGAAGGGCCTCTCGCGCGACCTGCTCGACGAGGTCTTCAACCGC
>JARLIV010000023.1 GCA_031291555.1 Methylovirgula sp.
CGCGGACCGCCGCCGGAACGAATTTTTCGCGCGGGACGGCGAGAAACTGGGCGATGACCGCATGGTCGGTGACGCCGAAAGTCCGAATCTGGCACTCCACCATGGTTAGACGCAAGGCCGCGAAAGTCGCCTCTGACTCGTCCGCTTGAAATGCCATCTGTCGCAATCCCGAGCTTCGCTGCCGCGCAGCATCGGCGCGGCTTATAGGACTGCCCGCGCGCCCTGTCCATGCTTCGAGGCGCCAGCGCGGCGAGGTGCCAGACGGGGCGTTGCAAAGCCAGGGCCAAGATGCCACACGTTGCCAATTCCGCCAGCGCCGTCACGCCGCCGGCGACAAAATTATTGTGGGGGCCGAATGTCCGACGTTGAGCCGACCGAGCACTTTGAGCAAGCCGAACATGCCGAGCATGCCGCCCATTCAGGCGATCCGTTTTTGGCGCTCGTTGCCGTCACGATCGCGATTTTGGCGGTGATCGCCGCTTTCATCGGCAGCCTGGAGACCATCGAGACGGCCGCCACCATCGATGCAAAGAGCCAGGCCACGTTGTTCCAAGACAAGGCGACGGACAGTTGGGGCTTTTACCAGGCGAAGAGCCTCAAGAAGAACCTCTATGACATCGCCGCCGTTCTGGCTGGCCCGGGCGCCAATGCCGATAATTTCAAGGCACAGTCGAAGCGATACGGCGAGGAGCAGGAATCGATCAGCCTCGCAGCCAAGACGCAGGAGGAGCTGACGGAGGAGAGCCTGCGCTCCAGCGAAAAACACGAGCGCCGCCACAAGATCCTGACCGTCGCGGTGACCCTGCTGCATATTGCGATCGCGATCGCGACGATCTCGATTATCCGCCAGGGCGCGCGCTGGCCGTGGTACACGGCGCTTGCCCTCGGCCTGTTGGGTTCGCTCGGCGCGGCCTACGCTTATTTCTGAGCCGCGCCGGTCTTCAAAGTTCAGCGCGAGACGATCGCCGGTTCCGCGGTGGGCGGCCCGATCTGGAGCCAGACATTCTCGTCCGTCTGCGATTGCCGCTTGACGAAATGATAGGGTGTGGCGCTCCAGGGTTTGATCTGATCGCTGAGATTGTCGAGCACGAACTCGCCATGGTCGGTCTTCACCGTCAGGATCGCATGGCCGTCGTCATGCGCGTCCTTCACCACGGTCATCAGCAGCGCCTGGCGGGGAAAGCCCAGAGCAATCAGGAGACGGCGCTTGAACAGGGCGAAATCCTCGCAATCGCCCTTGCCGTCCAGCGGATAATCCCATTGGTCGACGACGTGCCAGTGATCCCAGTCGGTGATCGGCACGACCGTCTTGTTGACCCATTTGTTGATGCGATCGATCGCCTTGAAGGCCGCGGCCGAGAGAGCGATCTCGCGCGGCGGCAATTGACCGTGGTCGCATTCGCCGGCATAGCGGCGGCAGAAATCCACCCAGCCGTAGGGCACGCTGGTCGCCTGGCCGACAGCCGCATAGCTCGCCTTGAGCACCGGCGCCTCGGCCGCCAGCGCGGTCGAGATGCCCGCCAGAGCCGCAAACGCCAGTGCCAGCGCGCCGGCGCGCCCCGCCAAAACACGGAACATGCTGAAATCCCCCGCCTTTCGTCACGAGACGATGGCGGCGGGCGTTTGCGGACGGTCTAAGCAGATAGCTCGAATTTTATCGAAATGGCTTTTTCGTATTCGAATAAAATATTGCGAAACCAGATAGTTGCTTAATTATATTCAATTTTATCGATCGTTCGAGGAGCGCGAAAACACACTCGGCGCTCGCACCGCCCTTGGCGGGCCTTATTGCCGGCCTCATATTCGGTGAGTTGTTCATGGGCGCTGAGTCTGCGCCATAGCTTTTCTCCGGATCATTCATGTCCCTGTCCGAGCACCCCAGAGACCCGGCCCTGAACGGGCTGCCGGCCGTGATTGCCGCTCCCGAGCAGCTTTCCGCCGAGGATGGAGCAGCCCTCGCCCGTGCCGTGGACCAGCTCGAGCACAAGAGCTTTGCCGTACGTCTCGCCAACGTCTTCGGCAACGAGATCGAGCGTTTCGGCAAAATGCTCCCGCACAATGTCACCAATGTCGTCGACAGGGCTGTCGAGGGCGCGGTCCGCGCCGCCTTCGCGGCGACGCTGGGCACTCTGCGCGCGCAGGGGCAGAGCGACCAGCGCGGCTTCCACAAGGCGGTCGTGACCCTCTCCGGTACTTTGGGCGGCGCCTTCGGCATCGCCACGCTGCCGGTCGAACTGCCGTTCTCGACCATGGTCATGCTGCGCTCGATCGCCGCCATCGCCCGCGCCAGCGGCGAGGATCTTTCACAGCCGGAAGCGGCGCTCGCCTGCCTCCAGGTGTTCGCGCTCGGCGCCAGCAAGGAAAATCAGCTCGCGCTGGAGAGCAGCTATTTTTCCGTCCGCAGCGTGCTCGCCAAATCGGTGAGCGAGGCGGCACGTTTCATGATCAATCGCGGCATCGCCGACGAGGGCGCGCCGGTGATCGCGCGGCTGATCGGGCAGATCGCCGCAAGGTTCGGCATCGTCGTCTCCGACAAGCTCGCGGCGCAGGCGGTGCCTTTGATCGGCGCCGCAGGCGGCGGCGCAATCAATTTCGCCTTCATCGATCATTTCCAATCGATCGCGCAGGGACATTTCACCGTGCGCCGGCTCGAGCGGACCTATGGGCAAACACTCGTCCGCGCCGAATATGACCGGCTCCTCGCGCAGAAGAATGCGAAGAACTAATCCTTCGGCCAGAGCCAGGCGGCACCGCGCACGCCGCTCGAATCGCCGTGCTTGGCTTGCAGCACCCGCGTCGTCATGACATCCGAGAAGGCATAGCGCGCCAGCAACGGCGGCAGCATCGCGTAAAGCTGCGGGATTTTTGAGACGCCGCCGCCGAAGACGATGGCGTCCGGGTCGACGATATTGACGACCACGGCCAGCGCCCGCGCGAGCCGGTCCACGTAAATGTCAAGCGTCGCCTGCGCGGCCACATCGTCCGCCGCCGCGGCCTGCGCAATGGCCGTCGCGCTCATTTCCTTGCCGGTGCGCTGGCGATGTTCCGCCGAAAAGGCGCCGCCGCAAAGATAGGTCTCGACGCAATCCTGATGGCCGCAAAAGCACGGGCGCGGCGGTAGGCGGCGCTCGATCTCGTTGAGCGGCAGCGGAATATGGCCCCATTCGCCGGCGATCTTGTTGCAGCCGGAGACCAGCTTGCGATCGATGGCGAGTCCGCCGCCAACGCCAGTACCGAGGATCACGGCAAAGACGCTCGCCGCTCCGGCCGCCGCACCATCGACCGCCTCAGACAGCGCAAGGCAATTGGCATCGTTCTCCGTGCGGATCTCGCGGCCAAGGAGCTTGGCGATGTCATGCACGAAGGGCTTGCCGTTCATCACCAGCGTATTGGAATTGCGCATCAGGCCGGTCTTCGGCGAAATCGAGCCTGGCGTCGCGATCCCGACGCTTGCCTGCTCGCCGAGATCGGCTTCGAGGCCCAGGACGAGATCGCGGATCGTCGCGAGAATCGCCTGATAATCGCTCGCAGGCGTCGGCTTGCGGCGGCGCTCACGAACGCTGCCGTCGTCGGCGAGCGCGATTGCTTCGATTTTCGTGCCGCCGAGATCGACGCCGATCCGCATTTTTCTTCCCTGCTTGCCGAACGGGTCCGGCCTATATGGGTCAGACGCCGATATTGTCGATAAGCCGCGTCTTGCCGAGCCACGCCGCGACAAGCAAGCGGATCGGGCCATTTTCCCGCGCGACAACCGGCGCGAGCGTCTCGGCGTTCCGCGCCGCGACATAATCCACCGCAAAGCCCGCTTCAATGAGCGCGTCTCGTGCGCTGGCGACAGCGGTATCGACGGCGGCGCCCTGCAAGATCGCCGCGCGGCAACGCTCAAGCGCGGCGTGCAGCAGCGGCGCCTTGGCCCGCTCCTGCGGCCTCAGATAGACATTGCGCGACGAGAGCGCGAGCCCATCCGCCGCGCGGATCGTCGGCGCGCCGACGATCTCGGGTTCGAGGTTGAGATCGCGCGCCATCTGCCGGATGACCGCGAGCTGCTGATAATCTTTTTCGCCGAAGATCGCGGCATCGGGCATGGCCATGATGAGCAGCTTGGCGACGATCGTCGCGACGCCGACGAAATGGTCGGGCCGGAATTTGTCTTCGAGCCCCGCTGTCGCCGGCCCGCCAAGGCTCACCTTGGTGACGAAGCCGGGCGGATAAACCTCGGTCACCTCCGGCGCGAAGATGAGGTCGCCGCCGGCCGCAACGAAAGCGGCGGCATCGCGGTCGAAGCTGCGCGGATAAGCGGCGAAGTCCTCGTTCGGCGCGAATTGCGTCGGGTTGACGAAGATCGACATCACGACCCGTTCGGCCCGTATCCGGGCTTCGTGCACCAGCGCCAGATGGCCCTCGTGCAAGGCGCCCATTGTCGGCACCAGCGCGATCCGAGCGCCTTCCGCGCGCCAGCGCGCGACGGCGTTGCGCAAAGCTGCGACATCCCGCGCGATCTCGACGCTCAATTCAGATGCCCTTCGCTCGAATGGCGCGCCAGCGCACGCCCTGCCCCGCCTCTACGCCGCCGAACGACGCCAGGAAGGCGATATAATCTTCCCGCAGGCCCTGCCCCTTCGCCCCCGCGAGAATGCTCTCCAGATAAGCGGCGGTCGGTTTGCCCTCGGCCGTCTCCGCGCCGACATAGACGAGAGCGCGCACCGGCTGCGCACCCTCGCGCAGCACCGGCTGGACGGCCTTGGCATAGAGGCCGCGTCCAATCTCCTCGAAACGATCGAGCGCCGGCACGTCCGAAAGCGCGAGATCGAAGAGTACGCCCTCGACATTGGCGTGCGGATCGCGCTTCACCGAGGCGAAGCCCGATTTCATGATGAAGAACTTGTGGCGCGCCAAGCGGGCGCGGCCGAGCGCCCGCGAATTGGGCGCCCGCAGGCGCATAGCGGCGCTGTCCATATTCGCGCCATAGGCGAAATAGAGCGGCATATCGGATCCGGGTCAGAACAGTACCGTGACCCTATATCCAGTGCCGCAGCTCTTGTCAGACTTTTTGCGTGAGGGCGCCGAAGAATCCGCGCCGCGGCCCGTATTGGGGCGCGAAGACGCCGCATCGCCGCGGCGCCTGAACCGGGCGCGTCCTTGAGGCTTCTATCTTACGACTTCGCCTTTTCCAGCGCGTCGAGCGCCTGGGCGAAGCCGCGCAGTGAAAATTGGATCGCGAGATTGCGTCCGGCAGCCTCGGTAAAGGTCAGCCGGCCCGTGTCGGCCTCGATCGCACGCCAGGTCCTCAACGCTTCGCCCGACATCGTTCCATCGGCAAAGCACCCCCC
>JARLIV010000024.1 GCA_031291555.1 Methylovirgula sp.
CGAGAATACGGGCGAGCTCGACTCGCTGCTCGCGGTTCTGCGCCGCTTCGCCGCCGAGGCCGCACGCGATGAAGCACGCCAATTCTCGGCGACGCTGCCGGCGAAGGCCGAAGGCGTGGAACGCCTCGTCGCGAGCGAGGAAGCGCCGGCCCTCCCGGCGCTAGATCACGATGATTTTGGATCGAATCGATCCAAAATCATGAACGTGATCGATTCTAAAAACTCAAAGCGGGATTTTAGCGAAAAACCGGAATCCACTTTTTCGCATTCCGCTCTGGAGGAGCCGCCGCTGCGGCTCAGCGATGACGACGTGGCGGAAGTCGCCCCGGCCGGCATCACCATCGATCTCGCCGCCATCGAGGCCGAACTGGCGGCGGCTTAGCGCGGAATTTGCGCGAAAAGCGGGAAGCCACTTTTCCGCATCCCGCTCTAACTCTCCAACAAGCGGTGCAGCACGGCGTAATGGATGAGCAGGATCGTCTTGGCGTCCTCGATCTCGCCGCGCGTGATCATATCGAGGGCCTCGTCGAGCGTGGGTTCGAGGATTTCGATATCCTCGTTTTCGTGATCGAGTCCGCCGCCAGCCGCGATCCGGTCCTGCGGTGAATAGGGCGCGATGAAGAAGCTGATCTTCTCCGCATAGACGCCGGGGCTCATGAAGGCGGAAAAGAGATAGGTCGGCCTTTCGATCGTGAAGCCGGTTTCCTCCAAAACTTCGGTGACAATGCGGTCGGCGGCCGCCGCGCCCTCAAGCTTGCCGGCGCAGGTCTCGATCAGGCTGTCGCGACCCTCGACGAGATAGACGGCCGGGCGGAACTGTCGCACGAGGAGGATGCGCCCGCGTTGCGGATCGTAGAGCAGGATCGTGGCGCCTGGCCCGTTGTCGTAGACTTCGCGCGTGAACTCCCGCGGCGCGCCGTTGAATTTCCGGCGCCAGAAGGTGACGCGTTCGAGCAGGCCGAAGCCGCGCGAGACGATCTCCCGCCGGAGAATCTTAATTGTGTCGCTCATCCTGAAAGCCGAATTGTTCGCGCAGGATCCGCTCGTCCAGCGAATGGCCGGGGTCGTGCAGAATGACGAGGTTCGTCGCGTGGTCCATGGCGATTTCGACTTTCACGACTTCCTTGAACTCGAAATGATCGGCGACGGCGGCGACCGGGCGCTTTTCGGCCTCCAGCACGTCGAGCGTCACATGCGCCGTATCCGGCAGAAGCGCGCCGCGCCAGCGCCGCGGGCGGAAGGCGGAGATGGGCGTTAACGCCATCAGCGGCGAATTGAGCGGCAGAATCGGCCCGTCGACGGAGAGATTATAGGCGGAGGAGCCAGCCGGCGTCGCCAGCAGCACGCCGTCGGCGACCAGCTCGGCGAGCCGTTCCTTGCCGTCGACCGAAATGCGTATTTTCGCCGCCTGATAGGATTGGCGCAGCACAGAGACCTCGTTGATCGCCATGGCGGTCGCCACCTTGCCGCGAATATCCTTGGCGATCATGGCAAGGGGGTGGATCACCGAGGATTCGGCATCCTCAATGCGCTGAAGCAGGTTCTCTTCGTGGTATTCGTTCATCAGGAAGCCGACCGAGCCGCGGTTCATGCCGTAGATTGGCTTGCCGGTGCGCATGAAGCGGTGCAGCGTCTGCAGCATCAGCCCGTCGCCGCCGAGCGCGACGATGACGTCCGCCGCCGTCGGGTCGGCATCGCCATAGAGCTGGACGAGGCGGGCGCGCGCGGCGTCGGCCTCGGGCGTGCCGGCGCTGAGGAAGGCGAGGCGCTTCAACTGCGGATTGACGTTCTTCTCGCTCGTCATCAGGTCTTGATCCACCGCCTGTTGCGCGCCGCGGATTGAGGGACGCCGCCGAAAGCGGAACCCGGCTCAATAAGCGGCATAGCTTTTTTCTTCGACGATCGGGCTTTGCAGCAGAATATTGATCTTGCGTTTCAGCGCCGCCC
The DNA here is from genome assembly GCA_031291555.1 of Methylovirgula sp. Taxonomy (GTDB): domain Bacteria; phylum Pseudomonadota; class Alphaproteobacteria; order Rhizobiales; family Beijerinckiaceae; genus Methylovirgula. The sequence goes on from JARLIV010000024.1 coordinate 1,948, forward strand.
GGCGGTCGTTGGTCTGATAGACCGAGCGGGCGAGGGTGACGAATTCCGCTCCGAAATCCTTGACCCGCTCGCAGGCGCGGATATCGTCCTCGATGCGCCAGAGTTCCAGATTGGCGGCTTTGAGGGCGGCCGTGAGTTCGGCGAGCTCGTCGCCTGGCGGCACATGCGCCCGGAAGACCGCGGTCAATTGCTCATATTCGTGACGGATGTTGGCACGCTTGTCCGCTGCGCCGATCTGATCGAGCTTGATCTCAAGAATGGTGATCTTGTCGATCAATTCGCCGGCGGCGATTTCGACGAGAATGGGCATGGCGGCACCCCGCGGAGACGTCTCGCTCTTAAACGCTCCGAGGCCGCCTCGCAATACGTTGAAATGCAGTCCGCCCGCCTATAGAAGTGCCGCGCGCCCCGGTGCGGGCGGCTTTGCGTGGATATGATGCCCGATTTTCTGCTTGAGCTCTTTTCCGAGGAAATTCCCGCCCGCATGCAGGCGCAGGCGGCCGAGGATTTGAAAAGGCTCGTCACCGCTGCCTTGGCCGAGCGTAACCTCTTCGGCGAATCCGCTGGCAGCTTCGCGACGCCGCGCCGCCTCGCGCTGCATATCGAAGGGCTGCCGGCCCGCCAGCGCGACGCCAAGGAGGTCCGCAAAGGCCCCCGGACCGATGCGCCGGCCGCGGCGATCAATGGCTTTTTGAAGAGCGCGGGCCTCGCCAGCGTCGCCGAGGCGCAGATCGAGACCGACCCGAAAAAGGGCGATTTCTACGTCGCCACCATCGAGCGGCCGGGGCAGGCGACCGAGGACGTGCTGGCGGAAATCCTGCCGCCGATCCTTGCCACTTTCCCCTGGCCGAAGTCGATGCGCTGGGGCGCCGATTCGGTAAAGCCTGAGGCCTTCCGCTGGGTGCGCCCGCTGCATGCGATCCTCGCCACCTTCGGACCGGAGACGGAGGAGCCGCAGGTGGTTCACTTTTCCATCGCCGGGATCGAGGCTGGCAATGTCACCTATGGGCATCGCTTTTTGGCGCCGGGGGCGATCCGCGTGCGCCGCTTCGACGATTATGTGACGTCCCTCGAAAAGGCGAAAGTGGTGCTCGACCCGGCCCGGCGGCGCGACATCATCCTCTATGATGCGCGCAATCTGGCCCATGCCCAGGGCCTGGAGCTTATCGAAGACGCGGGTCTGCTCGAAGAGGTCGCCGGGCTCGTCGAATGGCCGGTGGTGCTCATTGGCAGTTTCGACCACGAATTTCTGGCGCTCCCGCCAGAAGTGATCCGCGCGACGATCCGCGCCAACCAGAAATGTTTCGTGCTGCGCGACGGCGCGAGTGGCGCGCTTGCCAATAAATTCGCGCTGGTCGCCAATATCGCGGCGCCGGACGGCGGCGCGGCTATCGTCGCGGGCAATTCCCGCGTCGTCCGCGCGCGGCTCTCGGATGCAAAGTTCTTCTACGACACCGATCTTCAAGTAAAACTTGAGGATCGGCTGCCAAAGCTCGAGAATATCGTCTTTCATGCCAAGCTCGGCACGCAGGCCGAGCGGGTTAAGCGCCTCGTCGAATTGGCGCGCTGGCTGGCGCCGCGGGTCAGCGCCGATCCTGAACTGGCGGCGCGGGCGGCCAAGCTCGCCAAGGCCGATCTCGTCACCGAAATGGTCGGCGAATTTCCCGAGCTGCAAGGCCTCATGGGCCAATATTATGCCCGCGCGCATGGCGAGCCGGCCGAGGTCGCAACGGCGATCGGCGAGCATTACCGGCCGCAAGGCCCTTCGGACTCGATCCCGACCGCGCCGGTGTCGATCGCCGTGGCTCTCGCCGACAAGCTCGACACGCTGACCGGCTTCTTCGCCATCGACGAGAAGCCGACCGGCAGCAAAGACCCTTACGCCCTGCGCCGCGCGGCGCTCGGGGTGATTAGGATTGTGCTGGAGAACGAGCTGAAGCTCTCAATGCTCGTCGTGCTAGCAAAAGCAGCAAGCCTCGCCTACGAAGCTGTCGATCGCCAGAAAGCTGCAACAATGACGCGCGCTGACGCTCGGGAACAGGCGATCTTTGACTCGGCGTGGGAAGACAAGCGGCGGGAGACGCCCCTAGAGCTTCGGCTATTTTTCGCCGACCGGCTGAAGGTCTATCTGCGTGACAAGGGTGCGCGACACGATCTCATCGATGCGGTCTTCAGTCTTCCGGGGCAGGATGACTTGTTCCTGATCGTCAAGCGGGTCGAGGCACTCGGGGCCTTTCTCCTGACCGAAGACGGGTCGAATCTGCTTGTTGGCTACCGGCGAGCCGCAAACATCTTACGCGCTGAAGCGAAGAAGGCTCCTGCCGAGGAAGCTAGCTACGGCGAAGCTTATAATCGCGAGCTTTTCGTTCAACCCGAAGAGCACCAGTTGGATCGTGCTTTGGAACGGACGAAGGTTCTGACCGAGAGAGCTATTCGGGAAGAGGCTTTTATACCCGCGATGGAGCATCTCTCTTATCTGCGCGCGCCGGTCGATGCGTTTTTCGACAAGGTGACGGTCAATGCCGACGAGGCGGAGAAGCGGCTGAATCGGCTGCGGCTGCTCAACGCGCTGCGCGAGGCCGTGCATAAAGTCGCGGATTTCTCCAAGATCGCGGGCTGATCACCGTCACAGACCTATGCGCTTTATATGCTGCGGCGCTTCGGCGCCTCTCGAATCTTTATGGTCTCCTCGCCAGATTTCGCGCGCTGCCGAGGTTTCGGCGTTGGAGACAAAGATGAGTTCAAGTGTAGACGCAGCCTGTCTTATGGCGGGTCGGTAGGACGCACGATGCGTTCTTCAGAACAGCGCGCGGCGGCTGACGACTGTCCGCATTTCATTGTTGGGCGCGATCCCGACGCCCGTTGGATTGTCATCGAAACTCATGGCCTTTGCGGAGGCGTATTCCGCGATGAGGCGGCAGCCCTGCGCTTCGCCGAGGAGGAATGCGAAGCCTATCAGGCGGACTTTGAAATCAGCGGCGAGCCAATCAGTCTGAAGTTCTAGCGATCTGCTTCCGGCTCCCCTCGCGCGGACCGAGTTCCTTTGACAAGGTAATGCTTCAAGGCCCACGCCTCGCGCGGTTCATCCCGCTCTGCCACCTAGAAGGTCGCCGATTTACGATTGGCGGCCTTCCGTGAATTTACCGCAAGTACACTGAAATATTTTCATCCGGCTTGGAGCTATAATGGGAACTATTACTCCACCTAGTTTAAGTCTAGACGAGTTTTCCAAGTCGTCGCTGACTTAAGCGCATATACACTAAAATATTATGGCGCGTTTGAGGTGAATAAAGAAAATCTCATCTACCTCAATTCTATTGCATAATTTCATCTAATCCATAAACTTAATATATTGATATGCGCCGGCACTTCGGCGCGATAGATGAGTTGAGCGCGCGCGATGAGTGACGCCTATTATTCCCAAGAGCTTCACGGCCCGTTCGAGACATTCGATCTCGGCGATTTTGAACTGGAGAGCGGCGAGAAGCTGCGGGGCCTGAGGCTGGCTTACGCGACCTTCGGCACGCTGGCCGCGGACAAATCCAACGTCGTCCTATTCCCCAGCTGGTATTCGGGGACCAGCAAAATTCTCGAACAGGCCTACGTCGGTCCAGGCCGCGCGCTGGACCCGGCGAAATATTTTATCGTTCTCGTCAATCAGATCGGCAATGGACTTTCGAGCGCGCCGAACAATGTGCCGCCGCCGTTCAACGGACCGCGCTTTCCGCGCATCACGATCGGCGATGATGTCCGCGCGCAGCAGAAATTCCTCAGCGAGAAATTCGGCATCGAGGAATTGGCACTCGTCCTCGGCGGCTCGATGGGCGCGCAGCAGACCTTGGAATGGGCCGCGCGCTTTCCTGAGCGGGTGAAGCGCGCGGCGCCGATCGCCGGTACGGCGCGGGCGACCGCGCACAACAAATTCCTAGTGCAGACCTTCATCGACGCGATCACCGGGGATCCAGCCTTCGAGGATGGCTGGTTCAAGCCCGGCGCGGTCCATCGCGGCCTGCGTCGCCACGCCCGTGCCTTCGCCGCCTCCGGTTTTACACCGCAGCTTTTCAATGAAGAAGGCTGGCGCGGTCTTGGCTTCACTACGGCTGAAGATTTCGCCACCGGCTTTGTCGAAAATCACTTCCTGCCGCAAGACGCCAATAATCTCCTCCTGCTCGCGCAGAAATGGCAGCGCGGCGATGTTGCCAGGCAAACCGGCGGTGATCTCGCTGCGGCGTTGGCGCGGATCAAGGCCAAGACCTTCGTCATCGCAATCGAAGAAGACGGCTTCTTCCCGCTCGATGACATTCTCGCCGAGCAGAGGTTGATCGCGAACAGCGAATTGAAGCGCGTTTCCTCGATCTGGGGGCACTTGGCGTTGTTCGGCGTCGACGCCGGCTACAACGCTGCGATCGACACCTATCTGGGCGAATTGCTCGCTTTGCCTGAAGCCGCCCCGCAAGCCGCGGCCGCTTAACCTGAGAAAGGGAAATTCATGTAGGTCGTCGAAGCTAGGCCGGATATCGATCCGCATCCGCTGAGCCCCTATGTCGCCTGGGCGGGCAATCGCAACAAGGAGCCGATTCTCTCGGTGCTCAAGGGCCTGCTGCCGGAGCAGGGCGATGTGCTCGAACTCGCCAGCGGCGCCGGCCTGCACATCAATTATTTTGCGCCGCATTTCCCCGAGATCATCTTTCACCCGTCGGACAAGGACGTCTCCGTCTTTGATACGATCAAGTCGAAGCGGGGGGCTGCTGGCAACAAGAACGTTGCCGATCCCGTCGCGCTCGATCTGACAGATTCGTCGACCTGGCCCGATGCCGAGAACGGCCTCTTCGACGCGATCTTCGTCATCAATATTTTCCAGGTCGCGCCAGTCTCCATCGCCGAGGGGATCGCCGCGCTCGGCGCCAAGGTCCTGAAGCCGAACGGCTTCGTCGCCATCTATGGCCCGTTCAAGCTCAACGGCAAATATACGACTCAGTCTAATGCCGACTTCGATGGCGAGTTGCGCGCCGCGGGCGTCTCGGAATGGCACCTGAAGGATATCGCCGATCTCGAAAAGGCTGCCAACAAGCACGGCCTCATATCGAAGACGCGGTTCGACCTGCCGGCGAACAATTTCATTCTTCAATTCGTGCGCGCTTGAGGCGAGGATCGGTCGTTGTCCCAACGATCGGTGTTCGAATGAATAAAAATGCAAATACGTCGAAGAAATCTCTGTCCCGGCACAGCGCCGTCGTGTTCGGCGTCGGCGCTGTCAACGGGCTCGGGGCGGCCCTCGCGCGACGCTTTGCGCGCGAGGGGCTGCACGTCTTCCTGGCGGGGCGGACGGAGGCCAAGGTGAGGGCCGTTGCGGAAGAAATTCAGCGCGAGGGCGGCAAGGCCGAGGCGCGCGTGGCGAATGCCACGTGCGAGGCCGATGTGATCGCGCTGCTCGAGGAGGCGTGCGACGGCGCGAGCCTTGATCTCGTCGCCTACAATGTCGGCAACAATGTCGCCGCACCTTTGCTGGAGCTGACGGCGGACCTGTTCGAGGCCGCTTGGCGGCAGAATGCGCTCGGCGGCTTTCTTGTCGGGCGCGAGGCGGTGCGGCGCATGCTGCCGCAAGGGCATGGCACCTTGCTCTATACCGGCGCGACGGCCTCCATGCGCGCCCGCCCGCCGTTCACCGCCTTCGCCGCGGCCAAAGCCGCCTTGCGCGCGGTGGCGCAGGGCATTGCCCGCGAATATGGGCCCAAAGGGATTCACGTCGCGCATGTCGTGATCGATGGCGTCATCGAGGGCGATTACGCCAAGAGCCGTTTTCCCGATTTCGTCAAAGCCAAAGGCCCCGATGGGCTGCTGAAGGTCGACGAGATCGCCGATGCCTATTGGGCGCTTCACCGGCAGCCGAAAAGCGCCTGGACGCAGGAGCTGGACCTTCGCCCGTTCAAGGAGCCGTTCTGAGCGTCCTTCCCACGTTGCTCAAACCAAGGAGTATCGACGATGAGCACGAGAACCTTCCTTTATGCCGAAATCCAGGTGTCGGTGCCGTTTGACAAGATCGACTGGCCGACAATCAATGTCGCGATGAAGAAAGAAGCTGGCCTCAAGAGCAAGACCTGGCTAAGCGGCATCAACAATCACACGATCGGCGGCTTCTACGAGTTTGACTCGCTCGAACATGCCAAGGCTTATGCCGAGGGCTTTCTGGCGGCGGCCGCGAAACAGATCGGCGGCAGCCTATCGGTGAAGCTCTTCGACGGCGAAATCGTCAAGGAGGCCAGCGCCGGCATCCATTCGCCCTTCTTCGAAAGGGTGCATGAGCCGGCCTAATCGCCAAGCATCTCGCCCAAAAGCTGCGGCTCGACTTTTCCGGCCAATCCGCTACGTAAGCGGAAAGGAAGAGTCGGCAGATGGCAGAGGAAAGAGCCAGGAAGCTTAGATCTGCGGGCATGACGGTGCGCGGCGGCGCTTTCGTGCTCCGCGGCCGCGATGCGCGCAAGCTCAATTGGCGCGATCCTTATCACTTCGCTCTGGCGATGAGTTGGCCGCGCTTCGTCGCCGCCTTGCTCGTTATCGAACTTTCCCTCAACCTGATCTTCGCCTTCCTTTATCTGGCGCAAACCGGCAGCGTGAACAACGTCCGCCCCGGTTCACTCAGCGACGCGTTTTTCTTCAGCCTGGAGACGCTAGCGACGGTTGGCTATGGCGTGATGTCGCCAGCGACTCTTTACGGCCATGTCGTCGCATCGACCGAGATTTTCACCGGCTTGACCTTCATGACGATCATGACCGGTCTCGTCTTCGTGCGCTTCTCGCGACCCCGCGCGTATATCATCTACGCCGAGAAGGCTGTGATCGGCCATTTCAACGGCCAGCGCACACTGATGATCAGGATCGGCAACGGCCGCGCCCATGCGATGGCCGAAACGCGGGCGCAGCTTTCCGCGCTCGTCAGCGAATGGACGACAGAAGGGCAGTTCTTCCGCCGCATCTACGACCTGCCGCTGATGCGCGACAGGGTGCCGATCTTTGGTCTTACCTGGACCTTGATGCATCCGATCGACGAGGAGAGCCCGCTCTACAATTACGACGCGGAAAATTTTTCGAAATTCGTCTCGCGGCTTTTCTTATCGATCGAGGCGCGCGATCCAATGCTCTCGGCGCATGTCTACGACGGCAAGGATTACGCTCCCGAAGAAATATTGTTCGGGCACCGATATGCCGATGCCGTCGCGATCGACGATCAGGGCCGCACGATCGCCGATCTGTCGCGGGTCGGCTGGACAGAAGAGGAAGAAGAATCGCCGGAGGAACCGGATTGATTTAGTCCACGTCGAGCGGCGCGGTGCCGGTCGGCGCGCCGTCCGTGCCGAGCGTGATCTTCTGGATTCTCTGCTCGGCGCTCTTGAGCAACGCTTCGCACCGCGCCTTCAACGCCTCGCCGCGCGCATAGATCGCGATCGATTCCTCAAGCTCGACATTGCCTTTCTCAAGCCTGTCGACAATCTGCTCGAGCTCCTTCATTGCGCTTTCGAAGGAGAGGGTGGCGATATCGTCATTTATCTCGGTCAAGAGAGGGGTCCTTCGTTGGAGTGCAGCGCTTATATCATGTTTGCGAATTTATCATGTTCGTGTTGCGTTGCCTCCAAAGCCAAATCTTTGGCAGGCGAGGCTTGCCGCCATTGAGGCCGCGCCTTCGGTTTCTCAATTTGAAGTTCGCTGTATCAATAAAGCTCCAGAGCAAAAGGCTCGGCCTCGATACAATCGGCGCCGCGGCCGATCTCCTTGATCGCCGCGATCATGCGGCCGTCGCGGCCCAGGGCCCGGTCGGCGAGAGTTACAAGATGCGCGTTCGGCGTCGCGGTGGGCGAAGCGCGCCGTAGCCGCTGCGCAATCTCATTTTCATTGGCCTGCGGGTTCAGCGCGCAGACGGCGATATAGGCGCCCGCCGTCGAGCGGCTGACGCCGGCGAAACAATGGATCACCAGCGGCTCCGCTCGGTCCCACGCACGGACGAAATCGATCAAGGTCTGAACATGCCCGCCGTCGGCCAGGATATGGCCTTCCATATCCTCGCAGACGTCGGAAATTGCGACCTGCAAATGCCGTTCGGGCGCGATCGCCGCCGGCCGATCGACGTAAACGCCTTGATTGATGAGCGTAATGAGCGATCTAGCTCCAGTCGCCTCGGTTACATCGGCGATTTGGAAAAGCGAGCAGACGTGAATGCGCGGCACCCGGCGGCTCCTCTTCTGAACTTCCCCGGCGCGATAGAATCACGGCCGGCATCGCCATTCTAATCACCTCTCCGGATCGCGGCGAGTTAGGGCAGAGACCTTCTCGCGCTTCGCGTGACCTTTGGGGTGTGGATTTGCCTGCGTCAGCGCGCGCAGTTCGGTAAGAAAGCGCTCCGCCGCCAATTGCGGCGGCCAGGGCTCGAATGCTGTGCCGCCATAGAGCGGCTGCAACGGGTCTTTGGTCAGCGGCTCGTAGGGAATGCGCAGCACGCGTTGCACTTCCTCCTCGGTCCAGCCGACGACGCGTACCGCCTCGGTCGCCGCCGCGATCCGGTCGGCTTCCTTGTGGATCCGCTTTTCCTTCATTGTCCAGGCCGGCAGCCCATAGCGCACGCAGATGGCATTTTGCAGACGTTCGACGAGATCGTGATAGGCCTCGCCGAGGAAGGGCTTGAGCGGCGAAATCGAATCGAAGCCAAGCAGGCCCTCGTCGGCATCATGCAGCAATTCGCGCAGGTCGGCGCGCGCGTCCCTCGCCTCGGGAAAGCGCAACCGCCGCAATTGCAGCACGAAGAGAGAATGCTGTGCCACCGAGAGCGGCAGCGGCCAAGCCGAATGTCCGCCCCAGCGATAGGTGCGGGCAAGGCCGAGCGCCAGATCCTCGTCCTCCCAATCGAGTGGCGTCGGATTGAGAAGGTCGAGCCGTTTGCCCGAGAGCAGCCGGACCCAGGCGCGCGCGGCGGCCATGTCAGCGGCCTTCGCCATGGCGTGTGGCGAGCGTGGCGCAGGCCTCATGCCGCCAGCAGGGCACGATATGGTCGTTGACCATGCCGACCGCCTGCATGAAGGCATAGACGATGGTTGGCCCGCAGAACTTGAAGCCGCGTTGCTTCAAATCCTTGGAGATTTTGGCCGAGAGCGGCGTCTCGGCGGGGATTTGCTCATGGCCGCGGAATTTGTTTTGGATCGGCGCGCCGTCGACGAAATTCCACAGATAATGGCTGAAGCCCGCATCCTCCTGGAGCGCGAGATAGGCTTGCGCCGAGGTAACCGCGCCTTCGATCTTGGCGCGGTTGCGAATGATGCCTTCGTTCTGCATCAGCGCGGCGAGTTTCGCCGGTTTGTAGCGGGCGATTTTCGCTGGCTCGAAATGGTCGAAGGCTTTGCGGAAGTTCTCGCGCTTGCGCAGGATGGTGATCCAGGAGAGCCCGGCCTGAAAGCCGTCGAGGATGAACTTCTCGAAGAGCGCGCGGTCGTCGAATTCCGGCACGCCCCATTCCGCGTCGTGATAGGCGAGGTAGAGCGCATCATTGCCGGGCCAGCGGCAGCGCGCCTTGCCATCGGAGTGCGGGTGCTCTTGCGTCATTGCGGCGGCGCTGGTGTCACATCGAGCGCGGCGGTGTCGGCAATGAGCGGCGTGCCGGCGGCTTTGGCGTCCTCGACCCGGTCGAGCCGCAACATTGCGAGCCCGGTCACACCGGCGACGGAGCCGATACGGCCGATATTGATGTCGCCCATCTTCACCTCGGCGCCGGGGGCGGGCGGCGGCCCGTCGAAGCGCACTTTCAGAATACGCTTACGCGCCGATTTGCGGAAATGCACGCGGGCGACGACCTCCTGGCCGGGATAGCAACCCTTCTTGAAATCGACACCGTTCAGCCAGTCGAGATCGGCGTCGTGCACGAATGTGTCGCCATAGGCGAAGTCGATCCCGCCCTTCGGCACGCCGAGCGCGGTGCGATGCTCTTCATAGGCCTCCTGCGGCGTCGTCGCGAAGGCGAACGCCGCGGGCGGGGCGATCAGCCGCGTGCCGAGCCCTTCGGCGCGGGGATCGGCGAAAGCAATGCCGGAAAAGTCTGTGGGCACGGGGATTCCCCAGATCGCGGCTACGGCCAAGCTTGTGCTTACATCCTCGATCGTCACCGGCGCGCGCAGCTTGTGCAGCGCGAGCTTTTTGATGAGGTCCGGAATC
>JARLIV010000150.1 GCA_031291555.1 Methylovirgula sp.
CGACGAACGCGACGCGCGCTGCTGGAAATGCTACGAGGCGGAAGAAGCTGGCGGCGTTAGCCTTCGAGAAAGGTACAACGCAGGAGACAAGCGTAACAGCGATTTCGATCCGCAAGAGCAGGCTGCGGAACCGATATTGCGAACGCTCGATATCCGATTCAGCAATCTCTGCAATTTGAGCTGCCGCACCTGCGGGCCCGACGCCAGCACGAAATGGTTCGCCGACGCGAAGCGCCTGAACTGGTGGAAGTTGGACGCGCATGCGTTGAACGAAACCTTCGCGTCCAAGTCGGCCGCGTTGGAGGCCTTGGGACCGGCACTCGAAACGATCGAAGGGATATATTTCGCCGGTGGCGAGCCGCTTCTGCATGAAGGGCATTACGCCATCCTACAGGACCTGATCGATCGCGGACGGACGGATGTGCTCCTCAGCTACAATACCAACCTCACGGAACTCGGGCTTGGAAAATTGGACGTTCTTCCGCTCTGGTCGAAGTTCAAAAACGTTGCCGTTGGCGCGAGCATAGACGGACACGAACGCCAAGGTGAGTTGATTCGCGAGGGTTTATCCTGGGACAAATTCGTCGGAAATGTCGGGGCCATTCGGCAACAATGCCCGCATGTGCATATTTACTTCGCCATCACCGTTTCCGTATTCAATATCTTATCGCTGCCTCTCCTTTGTCAGCATCTGCGCGCGATAGATCCTGCCGTCCCTGCGCAATTTCGCTTCAACATTCTCCAAGAGCCCCGGCATTACAGCATCCAGATATTGCCGGCGCCTATGAAGGCGCAAGCGTCGCAACGGTTGGAGAGCTTTGGAGAGGAGTTCTCTTTACAGGATCAGATCAACCCAGTGATCAATTTCATGATGTTCGATGACCGTTCGAACGAAATCGAACGATTCCGCTCGAACACCCTGCATCTCGATGAGCTGCGGAATCGTAACACCGCGGAAACGATTCCGGAGCTCGCGCCATTGCTCTACGAGAGCCCACCGCAGAAGTTCAAGCGGATCGCTAAGCGGCGCCTGCGCGCATTGGCGCGTGCGCTTTCAGCGCCAGACTCAGGCTCCGCGTGATCGAATAAGATCCGCGCTTTGAACGCTAATCCTCCTCGAGCTGACGATTGATGGCGAGCGCCAGCACCGTCACGATCGCGCCCGAGAGCAGATAGCCGCCGGAGGCGATGACGCCGAAGCGGCTGGAGACGGCGAGCGCCACGAAAGGCGCGAATCCCGCCCCGAACAGCCACGCAAGGTCCGAGGTCAGCGCCGAGGCGGTATAGCGATAGATCTGCGCGAAATTCGACGCGGTCGTGCCCGAGGCTTGGCCGAAGGAAAGGCCGAGCAGGATGAAGCCCAGAATCATGAAGAAGGACTCGCCGGCATCGCCCGTGTTGAGCAATTGCGGGGCAAAGCCGCTGAACGCGGCAATCGCAGCCGCGGTGATGCTGAGCAGGCGGGTGCGACCGATGCGATTGGCGATCACGCCCGAGGCGACCATCGCGGCGACGCCGAATATGGCGGAGATAAGCTCAATGACCAGGAACTTCGCCGGCGTCTGATTGGTGAAGAGCAACACCCAGGAGAGCGGAAACACCGTCACCATGTGGAACATGGCGAAGCTCGCGAGCGGCGCGAAGGCGCCGATGACGATATTGCGGCCTTCCGCCTCGATTGTTTCCTTCACCGGCGCGGCTTGCAATTCGAGCGCCTCGAACTGCTCCTGATATTCAGGCGAGGTGACGATTCGCAGGCGCGAGAACAAGGCGACGACATTGATAGCGAAGGCGACGAAGAAGGGATAGCGCCAGCCCCAATCGAAGAAATCCTGCGGCGTCAAAAAGGTGATGAAATAAGCAAAAAGGCCGCTCGCCACGATGAGACCCAGAGGCGCGCCCAGCTGCGGGATCATCGCATACCAGCCGCGCCGATTTTCCGGCGCGTAAATCGCGAGCAACGAGGGCAAGCCGTCCCACACGCCGCCGAAAGCGAGCCCCTGACCGATGCGCAGAATCGAAAGAATCAGCGCCGAGGTCCAGCCGACCTGTGCATAACCCGGCAGGAAGCCGAGCGACACGGTCGAGGCGCCCAAAAGGAACAACGCCACCGTCAACTTGACGCTGCGGCCCCAGACCCGCTCGACCGCCAGGAAGATGATATCGCCGATCGGCCGGGCGATGAAGGCTAAGGAGAAAATCGCGAAGGAAAGCAGCGTGCCGTTCAGCGGCGACGCATAGGGGAAAACCCACTTGGGGAAGACGAGCACCGAGGCAATGGCATAGACGAAGAAGTCGAAATATTCCGACGTCCTGCCGATGATCACGCCGGTCGCAAGATCGGCCGGGTTCACGCCCTGGTGGGGGGCGCTTGCCGAGATGACGCTTGAGGGAAGAACTGTTGTAGCCGCTCCTGATTCCGCATTCATGCTCGACCTTCCTCATAAGAGTGTCGGACAACGCAACGATGCGGAGATCATGGCACAGCGCGGCCCAAAAGGCTCGCGAAAGCTGCCCGCAAACTGTGCTGCAATGCGTCATGGCGCCATTGGGCAAATTGTCCAATGGCCCCTGTGTTGCAGTGCGGTTAGCCAATCCCGGACCAACAAAAATTCGACTAAAGGACGGGATTTGCTTTGAGACGCCTCCGCGCAATCGTTCTGCTTTTGTGCCTTGCCCTCCTCGGCGGTTGCAAAGCTGTTGTCCTCGATCCCTCCGGCGATATCGCGATCCAGCAGCGCAACGCCCTGCTCGGCTCCGTGGGGCTGATGCTCCTCGTCATCATCCCGGTGATGGCGCTGACCGTCCTCTTCGCCTGGCACTATCGGCAATCGAACACCTCCGCCCGCTATGAGCCGGAATGGGATCACTCGACCCAGCTCGAGCTCGTCATCTGGGGCTTTCCGCTTCTTATCATCATCGCGCTCGGGGCGCTCACCTGGATGGGCACGCATCTGCTCGATCCCTATCGGCCGCTCGACCGAATCGCCGCGGGCAAGCCCCTGCCGGCATCGGCCAAGCCGATCGAAGTCGAAGTCGTCGCGCTCGATTGGAAATGGCTCTTCATCTACCCGCAATACGGCATTGCCACGCTCAATGAGGCCGCGGCGCCGGTCGATCAGCAGATCGTATTCCGAATCACGTCATCGAGCGTCATGAACGCCTTCTACATCCCCGCCATGGCTGGCATGATCTACGCCATGCCGGGCATGGAGACGCAGCTTCATGGCGTGCTGAACAAAACCGGCACTTTCGAAGGCCTTTCCACGAATTTCAGCGGCGACGGCTTCGCCGGCATGCATTTCCGCGTCGCCAGCCTCAGCGCTGCCGATTTCGACAAGTGGGTCGCTAAGGTCAAGGCCGACGGCGGCGCGCTCGACCGCAACACCTATCTCGAACTCGAACGGCCGAGCCAGAACGTGCCGCCCAGGACTTTTGGCACCGTCGACACCAGCCTCTTCAAGCTCGCCGTCAATCAATGCGTCGAACCGGGCAAAATGTGTCTCGACGAAATGATGGCCATCGACGCCAAGGGCGGCCTCGGTCTCGCCGGCATCAACAATGTGATGCCGCTCGTCTACGACAAATACGCCCGCCGCGGCTCCGGCCAGATGCGCGCCTATGTCGCCGCGCTTTGCCAACGCAGCAGCACGTCCGAGACCGCCGCCGGCACAGCCGATCTCGCACATCAGATCAAAGCGCCGGTGCAGCTGTCACCGTCGCAGTCCGCCGCCGAATAGCCCTCTCAAGGTAAGTTACGCCAAAAATGAACCCAACCCTTCAGCACGCAATCTTTGGCCGCCTGAGCCTCGATTCGATCCCCTATCACGAGCCCATCCTGGTCGGGACGTTCGTCGGCGTCGCAATCGGTGGCCTCGTCGTTCTCAGCGCGATCACCTATTTCGGCGCCTGGGGCTATCTCTGGAAGGAATGGTTCACCAGCGTCGATCACAAGCGCATCGGCGTGATGTATATCGTTCTCGCCATCGTCATGCTGCTCCGCGGCTTCGCCGACGCGCTGATGATGCGTCTGCAGCAGGCTCTCGGCTCGGACGGCGGCCAAGGCTATCTGCCGGCGCATCATTTCGATCAGATTTTCACCGCGCACGGCGTCATCATGATCTTCTTTGTGGCGATGCCGCTCGTCACCGGGCTCTTCAACGTCGTCATGCCGTTGCAGATCGGCGCGCGCGACGTCTCCTTCCCCTTCCTGAACAGCTTCAGCTTCTGGATGACGGTGGCTGGCGCGGTGCTCACCATGATCTCGCTGTTCGTCGGCGAATATGCGCGCACCGGCTGGCTGTCCTATCCGCCGCTTTCGGAGGCGGCTTACAGCGCCGATGTCGGCGTTGATTATTACATCTGGGGCTTGCAGATCGCCGGTATCGGCACCTTGCTCTCCGGCATCAACATGATCTGTACGATCATCAAGATGCGCGCGCCGGGCATGACCTTGATGCGCATGCCCGTCTTCGTCTGGACGACGCTCTGCGCCAATGTTCTCATCGTCGCCGCCTTCCCAATTCTGACCGCAGTGCTCGCCCTGCTCGCGCTCGACCGCTATCTCGGGATGAACTTCTTCAGCAACGATTTCGGCGGCAATCCGATGATGTATGTGAACCTCATCTGGATTTGGGGCCATCCGGAGGTTTACATCCTGATCCTGCCGGCGTTCGGCGTTTTCTCCGAGGTCACCGCGACCTTCACCGGCAAGCGCCTCTTCGGCTATACGTCGATGGTCTATGCGACGATCGTCATCACGCTCCTGTCCTACATCGTCTGGCTGCACCACTTTTTCACGATGGGATCGGGCGCGAGCGTCAACTCGTTCTTCGGCATCACCACGATGATCATCTCGATCCCGACGGGCGCGAAGATGTTCAACTGGCTGTTCACCATGTATCGCGGCCGTATCCGCTTCGAGCTGCCGATGATGTGGACGGTCGCCTTCATGCTGACCTTCGTCATCGGCGGCATGTCAGGCGTGATGCTAGCGGTGCCGCCGGCCGACTTCGTGCTGCACAACAGCCTGTTCCTCATCGCCCATTTCCACAACGTCATTATCGGCGGCGTGGTGTTCGGCATGTTCGCCGGCATCGCCTATTGGTTCCCCAAGGCTTTCGGCTTCAGGCTCGACCCGTTCTGGGGCAAGATGTCGTTCTGGTTCTGGGTCGTCGGCTTCTACTTCGCCTTCATGCCGCTTTACGTGCTGGGCTTCATGGGCGTCACGCGCCGCTTGCGTGTCATCGACGACCCGACCGTGCACATCTGGTTCGTCGTCGCGGCCTTCGGCGCGGTACTGATCTTGTTCGGCATCCTGAGCTTCATCGTCCAGATCGCCGTCAGCATCAAAAACCGCGAGAAGCTGCGCGACCTGACCGGCGATCCCTGGAACGGCCGCACGCTGGAATGGTCAACCTCGTCGCCGCCGCCGGCCTATAATTTCGCCTTCACCCCCGTGGTGCACGACATCGACGCCTGGTGGGACATGAAGCAGCACGGCTACGTTCGCCCGCTCACTGGGTTCAAGCCGATCCACATGCCGAAGAATACCCCGGTCGGCCTCATCCTCGCGGTCCTGGCCACCGCCTTCGGCTTCGGCATGATCTGGCACATCTGGTGGCTGGCAATCGGCGGCTTCGCGGCGGCGATCGCGACCGGCATCGCCCACACGTTCAACTATCACCGTGATTATTACATCCCGGCCGACGAAGTCCTGCGCAAGGAAACCGAGCGCACCCGTCTCCTCTCGGCGAAGGCTTAAGTCATATGAGCGCCTTGACCCACACGATCGCGCCTGGCTCGCGGACGCCGACCTATTACGTCGCCGACGAGCACGCACACGCCCCCGGCGGAAGCACGTATATCGGCTTCTGGATTTACGTGATGAGCGATTGTCTCATCTTCGCGTCGCTGTTCGCGACCTATGGCGTACTTGGCGGCAATTATGCCGCCGGCCCGGCGCCCAAGGACATATTCGAACTGCCGATCGTCGCGGTCAACACGACGATGCTGCTGCTCTCGTCTATCACCTATGGCTTCGCCATGCTGGCGATGGAGCGCAACAAGGTCAGCGCGACGCTCGGCTGGCTGGCCGTCACCGCGCTTTTCGGCGCCGCCTTCGTCGGCATCGAGCTGCACGAATTCGCTGGCCTGATCCATGAGGGCGCGACGCCGCAGCGCAGCGCCTTCCTGTCGTCGTTCTTCACCCTGGTCGGAACGCACGGCCTGCATGTCACCTCGGGTCTCGTCTGGATGGTGGTCTTGATGGCGCAGGTCGCCAGCAAGGGCCTCGTCGAGGCCAACAAGCGCCGGCTTCTGTGCCTCAGCATGTTCTGGCACTTCCTCGACGTTGTCTGGATCGGCGTCTTCACATTTGTCTATCTTCTCGGAGTGCTGCGATGAGCCACGACGCCCATATCGAAGACGCCGGACACGGGCACACCGACGATCACGCGCATGGCACGCTGCAAAGCTACCTGATCGGCTTCGGCCTTTCCGTCATCCTGACCGCCATTCCCTTCTGGCTGGTGATGTCGGGTGTCATCGCCAACAAAACGGTGACCGCGCTGACGATCATGGCTTTCGCCGGCGTGCAGATCATCGTGCACATCATCTACTTCCTGCACGTGGATTTCCGCTCGGAGCGGGGCTGGACGGCGATGGCGCTCATCTTCACCGTCATCATCCTGTTCATCACGCTCAGCGGCTCGCTGTGGGTCATGTATCACCTCGATGCCAACATGGCGCCGACCGCCGCCGTGATGAGGGATATGCCGTGACGGGCAAAGCATCGGACCGAAAAGTGCGAAGCGGTTTTCGGACAAATCCGATGCGATGGAAAAGACTGGAGTGCTCGGGCGATTCCGCGTGAACGCCCATCGCTCTAGCGGCGCAGAACGCCGCCCGCCGCTCGCCGGGCTCGGCGTCCTCGGCCTCGCCTGTCTCGCCATTGCCGGCCTCGTTGCGCTCGGCGTCTGGCAGCTCCACCGCCGCGTCTGGAAGCTCGACCTCATCGCCCGCGTCGAGCAGCGGGTTCATGCCCCGCCCATCGCAGCCCCCGGCCCGGCTGATTGGCCCGCGATCACCGCCGCCAGGGATGAATATCTCCGCGTCCGCGCCGCCGGCCGCTTCCTGAACGATCGGGAAACCCTCGTCCAAGCCTTGACCGACGTCGGCGAAGGTTTCTGGGTGCTGACGCCGCTCCGGACCGACCAGGGGTTCATCGTCCTCGTCAACCGCGGTTTCGTCCCGCCCGAACGGCGCACGGCCGCAACGCACAGTGAGATCGCCGGGGAAGCAAGCCTCACCGGCCTTCTGCGGCTCAGCGAGCCGAAGGGCCGGTTTCTGCGTCCGAACGACCCGGCGCAGAATCGCTGGTATTCCCGCGATGTCGCCGCCATCGCCGCCGCCCGCGGCCTCAATAATGTCGCGCCCTATTTCATCGACGCCGAGGTCGGACCCAATGCAGAAGCATGGCCCCGCGCGGGCCTGACCGTGCTGAGCTTTCCCAACAACCACCTCGTCTACGCGCTGACCTGGTTCAGCCTGGCTTTGATGTTGGCCGGCGTCACGCTCTATAATGTCCGGGAAGACTGGCGCAGACGGCGGCATGGCGCCGGAAACGAGGGCGCCGGCGCCGGGTGAAATGTTAGCAAGCGAAAAGCCGAGTGTTGCAGGCGCCGAACTCGAAAACGCCGGCGCGACCATAGGGCCTACAAGCGCCGAGCCGGCAACCGCGCCGCCGATCTCGAACGTCGCCAATCGCAAGAATATGCTTCTGCTGATCCAGTTTCGCTGGATCGCCGTGGTCGGTCAATTGATCACGATCGCATTCGTGCAGTACGGCCTCGGCATTCCGCTGCCGCTGCTGCCGATGATGGCCGTGATCGGCGCACTGATCCTGGTCAATTTCGCCAGCTTCGCCTGGCTGCGTCTGCATGACGAGATCAGCAGTGCCGCCCTGCTCCTCGTCTCGATGCTCGATGTCTTCGCCCTGACGGCGCAGCTTTGGCTCAGCGGCGGCGCGACCAATCCCTTCGTCTCGCTCTATCTGCTGCAGGTCACGATGGCGGCGGTGTTGCTCGACGCCCAATCGACCTGGCTGATCGTCGCGCTCTCTCTCACCGGTTTCATTGTCCTCGTCAGCTTCCACCAGCCGCTGCAGATGCCGCGCCGCTGGGACGGCGACATGTTTTCCCTGCACATCATCGGCATGCTCGTCTGCTTCATCCTCAATGCGGCGCTGCTCGTCATCTTCATCACCCGCATCAGCCGCAATCTGCGCGAGCGCGACAGCCGGCTCGCCGCCCTCCGGCAGAACGCGATCGAGGAAGACCATGTCGTCCGTATCGGCCTGCTCGCGACCGGCGCAGCACATGAATTGGGCACGCCGCTCGCCTCGCTTTCCGTCATCCTTGGCGATTGGCGGCGGATGCCGCTGATCAAGGCCAATGCCGAGATGAGCCAGGAGGTCGAGGAGATGCAGACGGCGGTCAACCGCTGCAAGACGATCGTCACCGATATCCTGCTCTCGGCGGGCGAGGCACGCGGCGAAGCGCCGGGCGTGACCACCGTGACGCAATTCCTCGACGATGTCGTGGCGAGCTGGCGGGCAGCACGGCCGGCAGTTACGCTCACCTATCAGAACAAATTCGGCACCGATCTGCCGATCGTCTCGGATACGACGCTGAAGCAAATCGTCTTCAACGTGCTCGACAATGCCGCCGAGGCTTCGCCCGCCTGGGTCAGCCTCACGGCCACGCGCGAGAACAACACACTCGTCCTCGAAGTCAGCGACATCGGCCCCGGCTTTGCGCCTGATATTCTTGCCAACTTCGGCCGGCCCTACCAATCGAGCAAGGGCCATCGCGGCCGCGGCCTCGGACTCTTTCTCGTGGTCAATGTGGTAAGGAAGCTTGGCGGCACCGTTGAGGCGCGCAACCGCTCTAGCCGGGGCGCCAGCGTCACCTTGCGCCTGCCGTTGACCGCTTTGGCGATTGGAGCGCCTCGTCATGTCGAGTAAGCGTCTGCTGATGATCGTTGAGGATGATGCCGCTTTTGCCAATACGCTGAAGCGCTCGTTCGAGCGGCGCGACTATGAGGTGTTGCACGCCGAGACTCTCGCCGGCGTCAACGCGCTGCTCGAGACGAAGACCCCCAACTATGCGGTCGTGGACCTCAAGCTTGGCGGCGGCTCGGGCCTCTCCTGCGTCGAGGCGCTGCATGCACACAATCCCGACATGCTGATCGTTGTCCTCACCGGCTATGCCAGCATCGCCACCGCCGTCGAGGCGATCAAGCTCGGCGCCTGTCACTATCTCGCCAAGCCCTCGAACACCGACGACATCGAGGAGGCCTTCAAGAAATCGGCCGGCAATGCCGAGGTGCCCCTGACGGAACGGCCGACCTCGATCAAGACGCTCGAATGGGAGCATATCCACCGCACGCTCGTTGAAGCCGATTTCAATATTTCGGAGACGGCGCGCCGACTCGGCATGCATCGCCGCACGCTCGCCCGCAAACTCGAAAAGCGGCAGGTGAAATAGCGCATGAAGTCGCGCGCTACCAGCGCAGGAAGCGGCTGCCGGCCAGCGCGCCGACGCTCATCACGATAAGAATGGCAAGCGAATACCAGGTCGCGACGAAGAGCGGCGAATCATCCGGGCAATGGGTCGCGTAGAGCGCCGCGCCAAACGCCCCGGCGAACAGGCCCGCAACAGCGCCCGCTAGCCCCGGATTCGACGCCGCGCCGCGATGCAGGGCGATCAGCGTGCCGACGAGCGGCGCCGCCGACATGAGCGGAATCAGCACCAGACAGACGCGCGCATTGTGGCCGATAAAGCGCACACGCCAGAGATCCGGCGGCAGCACAAGAAGCTCGATCACCACCGCCGCGGCCAGCACGACCAACAGCCCGATGAGGACATAGACGAGCGGGCGCGGATCGCCGCGCGGCCGCGCCAATTGCAAGGCGAGCGGCCCGGCGCAGGCGAAAACCGCGATGGGGAAAGCGATCTTGAACAGAATGCGCGGCGCCGGCAGCAGCTCGGCAAGGTGCGGCCGCGGACCGATTACCAGGGCATAGAAGATGAGCGACAGCACCATCCCTGGCAGGAAGCCATAAACGAGCGCCCGCGCCAGCGACAGGCGCGGCGTATCGTCAGCGGCGAGGCTGCGGATCAGATCATCCGTCTTCATACCGTGCCGCCTCCCTTGGCGGTGCGCGCCGCGATGGCGGCAAGTCCACGATGCAGGGCGACCCGCACCGCGCCTTGCGTCATCGTCAGCTTCTCCGCCGCCTCGGATATGGAATCGCCAGTGACCGCAATGGCTTGCACGACCTTGCGCTGAACCTCCGGCAGCGTGCCGAGCTGGCGGTCGATGTAGACGCCGGCAAGGTTCGGCTCATCATTGTCCGCCGCCAGGCTCTCGGCAAAATCGTCGATCGGAACATCGATATGCCGCCCGCGCCGCCGCAGGGCGTCGATCGTCTTATGCCGCGCGATGGTGAAGACCCAGGGCGACACCGGCGCCGTCTCGATCCAAGTCTGCCTTTTCAGGTGGATGGCCAGCAAAACTTCCTGCACGATATCCTCGACCTCGGCGCTGCCCGAACTTGTGCGCGCCAGCAGGCGACGCACGAAGGCCCTGAGCACCGGTGCCAATTCTCTAAGGAAACGCTGATAGGCCAGCGAATCCCCAGAATTGGCGGCGCGCAGGAGAGAACCCCACTCGCTGTTTCGGTCTGCGCGCACGCTCCCTCTATTGCTGTTCGCAAAAGCCCGCCTGGGCGTTACATGCCTTTTTCACTTAGTCTTGTCACGCCCTCGTGATCTAATTTCCCCGGCGCGCCTGTAACGGGCGCCAGCACCGCGCCGTACTAAGGGCCATGCGGGTGCCGACCCGCCTCCAGATATCCCTTAAATCAAGGCTCGGGGAGTATTTATGACCGCCAAATCTTTATTGACCAAGGCCACGCTGGCCTCTTCTCTCGCCGCCGCCGTGGCGCTGGCTTCTGTCCAGGCGCAGGCGGACACCAAAAAGACCGAGAAGTGCTTCGGCGTCGCACTGAAGAGCCACAACGATTGCGCCGCCGGCGCCGGTACGACCTGCGCCGGAACGCAGCCGATCGATTATGACGGCCGATATTTCAAGCTCGTGCCCAAGGGCACCTGCACCACAATCAAGACGCCGCATGGCATGGGCTCCCTGACCGAGAAGTCTTAAGACCCAGGCGGCGCGCGGGTGTCAACGCCCGCACGCCGCCTCTCTCCTGCGGAAACCTGCCATGACACTTGCTCCGCTCCCCGCCGAGGTCGGCCTCGGCTTCAAGCCGCAACATTTTCCGGCGATCGCCACGGGCTCGGCCGCAGTCGGCTTCTTCGAAGTCCATGCCGAAAATTACTTCGGCGCCGGTGGCACCCCGCATGCACAGCTTGCCGCCTTGCGGCGCGACTATGCGCTTTCGATTCATGGCGTCGGCCTTTCGATCGGCGGCAGCGGGCCGCTCGACAGTGGCCATCTCGCGCGGCTGAAAGAACTCTGCGACCGCTACGGGCCCGAGAGCTTTTCCGAACATCTGGCCTGGGCCTCGCACCACGAGATCTTCTTCAACGATCTTCTGCCGCTACCGCTGAACGAGGCGAGTCTCGCCCGCGTCGTCGCGCATGTCGATGAATTGCAGACCACCTTGCAGCGCCGCGTGCTGATCGAGAACCCGGCAAGCTATCTCAGTTTTTCCGGCGGCACGATCGCCGAGCCGCAATTCCTCGCGGAACTTGCCGCGAGAACCGGCTGCGGCTTGCTGCTCGACGTCAACAATGTCTATGTCAGCGCCGTCAATCTCGGCTTCGATCCGCAGACATATCTCGACGCTTTCCCGCTCGGCTATGTCGGCGAAATCCACCTCGCCGGCCATAGCGCGGCGCGCGATACCGAAGGTCGCGCCATGCTCATCGACACGCATGGCGCGCCGATCGCCGATCCCGTCTTCGCGCTCTACACGCGTATTCTCGCCCAAACCGGGCCGCTGCCAAGCTTGATTGAACGCGACAACGACGTGCCCGCCTGGGCGGCCCTCGCCGCCGAGGCCGCGACCGCCGGTGCCTTCCTGCAAGCCGCGCGGGCGAAAGCGCCAACCGATGAGGCGGCCTGAGCCATGATCGAAGAAGATTTCGCGGCCGCTCTGCTCGATCCGGAGATGCCGGCGCCAGACGCGATCAGCGCCGCATATCGCAGCCGTTTGGCCATCTATCGCAACAATGTCGCCTTAAGCCTCATCGAGGCTCTGGCGGTGCGCTTTCCGGTGGTGCGCCGCGTCGTCGGCGAGGATTTCTATGCGCAGGCGGCGCGCCTCTTCGTGACCAAACATCCGCCGACATCGCGGATGCTGGCGCTCTATGGCGACGGCTTTGCCGATTTTCTCGATCGCCTGCCCGCTTGCGCCGAACTGCCCTATCTCCGCGATCTCGCGCGGCTCGAAGCCGCGCGCACGCACGCCTATCATGCGGCCGATGCAACACCGCTCGGCCAGGATGTGCTGGCGTGTCTTACGCCCGAAACGCTCGGCGGCTTGCGGCTCGCGCTGCATCCTGCCGTGGCGATCATCGATTCCCCCTATCCGATCGTCACCATCTGGGCGATGAATTCGGGCGAACAGCCGCTTGCCGAAATCAACGATTGGCAAAGCGAAGCGGCGCTGATCTCCCGGCCCGAATTCGACGTCGAGGTCCGCGCTTTGCCGCCCGGCGGCGCGGTCTTCCTCACCGCGCTGGCGCAGGCGGCGACTTTCGCCGAAGCGGCCGAAGCGGCGCAGGTATCAGCCCCTGCGTTCGATCTCGCCCTCAACCTCGCCGCGCTGTTCAGCACCGGCCTCGTCTCGCAAATCTCCCCGGCTTTCGAAGGACAAATACGATGAGCACCGTCACTCTTCCCACAAAGCAAAGCCCGCTTGTGCAGCTCGCCGCGCGTGTCATAGGTCTGCTGGAATCCTTGCCCTATTGGGTTCTGGGCCTTGCTGCCCGTGTGTTTCCCGCGGCCGTCTTCTGGCAATCGGGACAGACGAAGATCGAAGGCTGGCATTTGAGCGACAGCGCCATCGCGCTCTTCCAAGACGAATACAAGCTGCCGCTCGTCGATCCGACCGCCGCGGCCTATGCGGCAGCCTTTGCCGAGCATTTCTTCCCGATTCTGCTCGTACTCGGCCTCGCGAGCCGCTTTGCCGCCCTCTCGCTTCTGATCATGACTTCGATCATCGAGATTTTCGTCTATCCCGATGCGTGGCCGACGCATGGCGTCTGGGCGACCTGTTTTCTGCTGGTCATCACGCGCGGGCCCGGGCTGATCTCGCTCGATCATCTCATCGCCGGACATTTCGGGATTGTCTCGCGCAGGGCGAAATAAGATTACTGCGCGACGACGCCGCTGCGGTCCGCTTCAATGGCGAAAGCAGCGGCGAAGAGCGCGCGCGTATAATCGCTCCGCGGATTGGCGAAAATCTCGGCCGCCGCGCCCTGCTCGACGACCTTGCCCTGGCGCATGACGACAATCTCATTGGCCAGCGCGCGCACGACGCGCAAATCGTGGCTGATGAAGAGATAGGCGAGGCTGCGCTTTTCCTGCAATTGCCGCAGCAGATCGACGATTTGCGCCTGCACCGACATGTCGAGCGCCGAGGTCGGCTCGTCGAGCACGACGAACTTCGGCTCCAGCACCATGGCGCGGGCGATCGCCACACGTTGACGCTGGCCGCCGGAAAATTCATGCGGATAGCGATCCATCGCCGCGGGATCGAGGCCGGTGTCGGCCAGCGCGCGCGCAACGATCTCGCGCCGCTCCGCGAGATTGAGGCGTGTGCCTTGCGCGATCAGCCCTTCAGCGACGATGTCGGCGATCGACAGCCGTGGCGACAGCGACCCGTAAGGATCCTGGAAGACGATCTGCATGTCCCGGCGCCGCGGCCGCATGGCCTTGAAGCTGAGGCCGTCGATGCGCTGGCCAAGATAGACGATCGGGCCTTGCGAGCGGATGAGCCGCAGCACGGCGAGGCCGAGCGTCGTCTTGCCGGAGCCCGATTCGCCGACGACGCCGATCGTCTCGCCTTGGCGCAGCTTCAGCGAGACGCCATCGACCGCCTTGACCGCGCCGATTGTCCGGCGCAACAGGCCGCGCTTGATGGGGAAATGCACGCGCACGTCCCGCGCCTCGAGCACGACTGGCGCGGAGGGATCGCTCTTCGGCGGATTCCCCTTCGGCTCGGCGGCGAGCAGCGCCTGCGTATATGGATGCTGCGGCGATTTGAAAATCCGCTCGACACTACCCGCTTCGACGATCTCGCCACGCTGCATCACCGCCACATCGTCGGCGAGCTTGCGCACGATGTTGAGATCATGCGTGATGAACAGCATCGCCATGTCGTGGCGGCTCTGCAAATCCTTCAGCAGCGTGAGGATCTGCGCCTGAACGGTGACATCGAGCGCCGTCGTCGGCTCGTCGGCGATGAAGAGATCGGGCCGGTTGGCAAGGCCCATGGCGATCATCACGCGTTGGCGCTGGCCGCCCGAAAGCTGGTGCGGATAGGCCGAAAGGCGCTGCGCCGGATCGGGAATGCCGACTTCCGTCAACAATTCGACGATGCGCTGCGTCAGCGCCGGCCCCTTGCGCGCGCCGTGAAGCTCGAGAATCTCGCCGATCTGCCGCGCGATCGTATGCAGCGGATTGAGCGAGGTCATCGGCTCCTGGAATACCATGGTGACGGCATTGCCCCGGATCGCTCGCAACCGCTTTTCATCGCATTTCAGAATGTCCTCGCCCTTGAACAGAGCACTGCCTGAGACATGCGCCGCTGGCGGCAGCAGCCGCAGGATCGAGAGCGCCGTCACCGACTTGCCGGAGCCGGATTCGCCGACGATCGCCAAGGTGCGCCCCCGCGCAAGCGAAAAGCCTATGCCTTTGACGGCGGGAAATTCCGCGCCGCTCTGCCGGAAGGCAACGCGCAGATCGCGCACCTCAAGAAGCGGCGCCTCACTCATGCGATCGTCTTCCGCGGGTCGAAGGCATCGCGCACCGCTTCGCCGATGAAAATCAGCAGCGAGAGCATAATCGCGATGACGAAGAAGCCAGTAAGGCCGAGCCAGGGCGCTTGGAGGTTCGACTCGCCTTCGAGCAGAAGCTCGCCAAGCGAAGCCGAGCCGGACGGCAGGCCGAAGCCGAGAAAATCGAGTGCCGTCAGCGTCGAGATGGAGCCGTTGAGTACGAAGGGCAGAAAGGTCAAGGTCGCGACCATGGCGTTCGGTAGCACATGCTTGACCATGATCCGCGCATTGCTGAGACCGAGCGCACGCGCCGCCGTGACATATTCGAAATTGCGGGCGCGCAGAAATTCGGCGCGCACGACATGGACGAGGCTGACCCAGGAGAAGATCAGCAAAGTGCCGAGCAGAACGAAAAAGCTCGGCGTGATGATCGACGACAGGATGATGAGCAGATAGAGCTGCGGCACTGACGACCAGATCTCGATCAGCCGCTGCATGACGAGATCGGTCCAGCCACCGAAATAGCCCTGCACCGCACCCGCCGCGACGCCGACGACTGAGGAGATCGATGCGAGCGCGAGGCCGAAAAGCACCGAAATCCTGAAACCGTAGATCAGCCGCGCGGCGACATCGCGGCCCTGGTCGTCCGTGCCGAGCCAATTCCATTCGATATCGGCGCAGCCATTGTTCGGCTTGCCCGGCGCAAGCACGCGCGCCGCCGCGGCCGTGCATTGCGCCTTGGTCAGCATCCAGGTCGGCGGTGAGGGCGCCGGCGTGGGCAGGGCGCGCTCGATGGTGCGATAAGAATAATGAATCGGCGGCCAGAGCATCCAGCCATGCGCCTTGATCTCGTCGGCGATGAAGGGGTCGCGATAATCCGTGCGCGCGAGAAAGCCGCCGAATTTCGATTCCGGATAATCGTTGAAGATCGGAAACAGTAATTCGCCCTCATAGGAGGCGATCAACGGCCGATCGTTGGCGATGAATTCGGCGAAGAGCGAGAGAACGAAGAGGACGAGAAAAATCCAGAACGACCAATAGCCGCGCTTGTTATGGCGGAAATTCGCGAGCCGACGTTGGTTGAGCGGCGTCAACCTGAGCAGTCCGTCCTTGGCAAGCGGCGGCGCGAGCGCCCTGAACTCGCCTGCCGCGCCTGATGTCGCCGGCAGGCTCACTCAAACCTCCCGCGTCTCGAAATCGATACGCGGATCGATCCAGGTGTAGGTGAGGTCCGAGATGAGATTCACGACGAGGCCGAGCAGCGCGAAAATATAGACATTGGCGAAGACGACCGGATAATCGCGATTGACGACCGACTCGTAGGACAAGAGGCCGAGGCCATCGAGCGAGAAGATGGTCTCGATCAGCAGCGCGCCGCCGAAGAAGGCATTTATGAAAGCGCCCGGAAATCCGGCGACGACAATCATCATCGCATTGCGGCAGACGTGGCCGTAGAGCACGCGCTGCTCGCTCAGGCCCTTCATCCGTGCGGTCAGCACATATTGCTTGCGGATTTCATCGAGAAAGGAATTCTTGGTGAGAAATGTGACTGTCGCGAAGGCGCTGAGCGTCAGCGCCGTCACCGGCAAGGTGATGTGCCAGAAATAATCCTTGATCTTGCCGAGAAGCGAGAGCTGGTCGAAATTCTCGGACGTCAGCCCCCGCAACGGAAAGATCTGCCAGAACGAGCCGCCGCAAAAGAGCACGATCAGAAAGATCGCGAAGAGAAAACTCGGGATCGCATAGCCGACGATGATGACGCTCGAGGTCCAGACATCGAAGCGCGAGCCGTCGCGCACGGCCTTCGCGATGCCGAGCGGAATCGAAATGAGATAGGAGATAAGCGTCATCCACAGGCCGAGAGAGATCGAGACCGGCAGCTTCTCCTTGATCAGCTCGATAACCGACGTGTCGCGGAAATAGGATTTGCCGAAGTCGAAGCGCAGATAATTCTTCACCATCATCCCGAAGCGTTCTGGCGCCGGCTTGTCGAAGCCGAATTGCTTGTTGAGCTCGGCGATGAATTTCGGGTCGAGCCCCTGCGCGCCGCGATAGCGCGAGGCGAATTCGTTGCCTCCACCCCCGCCCGCGCGCGTATCCGCGCCGCCGGTAAAATTCGTCGTCGCATTGGTGTCGAGGCCTTGCAATTGCGCCAGGATGCGCTCGACCGGGCCGCCCGGCGCGAATTGCACGATAATGAAGGAGATGAGCAGGATGCCGAAGATCGTCGGGATCATCAAAAGGATGCGGCGGACGATGTAGGCGAGCATATCAATGACCGGGGAGCTGAACGCGCGCGGCCTTGGCCGTGTCGTACCACCAGGTCGAGACGACGCCGATGTCGTATTTCGCGCTGCGCGCGGGACGCGAGAACAAATCCCAATAGGCGACGAGATGATTGGGCTTGTTCCACATCGGCACCCAATAATGCCCGCAACGCAGGACGCGATCGATGCTGCGGCAGATGTAGGTGAGCTTTTGGCGCGTATCGACGGTGAGTGCTTCTTCGATCAAGGCGTCGATCACCGGATCGGCAATGCCGGAAATATTGTAAGAGCCCGGCAGATTGGCGGTCTGCGAGCCGAAATAGGCGCGCATCGCCTCCCCCGGCGTGAGGCCGAGGCCGAAGCGCGAGGTAACGATGTCGTAATCGAAATTGTCGGTGCGCTGCTTATATTGCGCCGGATCGACGGCGCGAAAGCGCGCGGTGATGCCGAGCAGATTAAGGTTGCGGATGAAGGGCGCGGTGTGCGGCTCCAGCGCATTGTCGAAATCGAGGAATTCGACCTCAAAGGGCTTGCCGTCCGGCAGCAGCAGGTTCGCGCCATCGCGCTCGCAGCCGGCCGCGAGCAGAAGATCGTTGGCCTTGCGCAGCAACGTGCGATCCTGCCCGGAGCCGTCCGAAACCGGCGGCATGGGCACCTCGCCGAAGACAGCCGCGGGCAATTTAGCCTTGAAAGGCGCAAGGATCGCAAGCTCCTCAGGCGAGGGCTTGCCGCTCGCCATCATCGGCGAGTTCTGGAAATAGGAGATCGTGCGGCGATAAAGGCCGTACATGATGTTGCGGTTGGTCCATTCGAAATCGAAGCACTGTTCCAGCGCCTCGCGAATGCGAATGTCCTTGAACTTGTCGCGGCGGATGTTGAGGAACCAGGCCTGCGTGCCGAGCGGCAATTGGTCCGGCAAGGTCTCGCGTTTGACCCGGCCGTCGTTGACCGCGGCGAAAGTGTATTGCGTCGACCAGACTGCCGAAGTGAACTCCTCGCGGAAGGTGAAGACGCCGGCTTTGAAGGCCTCGAAGGCCACTTTGCGGTCGGCGAAATATTCGAAGCGGATGCGATCGAAATTGTTCTGTCCGACATTGACCGGTAGATCCTTGCCCCAATAATCGGCGACGCGCTCGTAGACGATGAAATGGCCCGCATCGAAGGAGCCGACCTTGTAAGGGCCGGAGCCCAGCGGCGGCTCGAGTGTCGTCTCGTTGAAGGCGTGCTTGCCGTAATAGGCAGCGGAGAAGATCGGCTGGCCGGCAACGATCAGCGCCGCCTCGCGGCTGTGACCCTTCTTTAATTTCACCGTCACGATATCGTCGGCCTCGGCGGCGGCGCTGTCGAGATCGCGCAGCGATTGGGCGATCGCAGGATGGCCCTGCTGCTTCAGAATATTCAGCGAGAAGACGACATCGTGCGCGGTCAGCGGCGTGCCGTCGTGGAAGCGCGCCTCCTTACGCAGGAAGAAGCGGTAAGTGAGCTTGTCGGCGGAGACCCAGACCTTCTTGGCAACGAGACCATAGAGGGTGTCCGGCTCATCGCTGTTGCCGGTCATCAGCGAGTCGAAGACCGCGCCCATGCCGGTCGCGCCGTCTCCCTTCAGAATATAGACGTTGAAGGAATTGAACGTGGTCGGATCGACATTGGCGCCGCCGCCGCTCGGCTGTAGCGCGATCTCGCCGCCCTTTGGCGCCTGCGGATCGGCATAGGCGAAGGATTTGAAGTCCGGCGGCAGAGCCAGATCGCCGAAGATCGACAGGCCATGCGTCTCCCCGCCGGGTGGCGCCGCATCGGCCAGGACGCGGAGCGGACGGAGCGGACCTATCGTGCCGAGGAAGCCGGAACACAGTTGAAGCGCGGAGCGGCGGGAAAAGACCGGACGTTTCAGCGAAGTCAAAAAATGCCTCTCTCTGACGCTTTGCGGATGAGCCGCGAGTCAGAATGTCCGAGGATTATGTCGCTTTTTGACATCGCCGCGCAAGTTTGCGCTTAGAGCGTTTTCACGCGAAGTGGATATCGGTTCGCGTTATGAAAACGCTCTCATTCAAATAATTAGACCGCTTTCGGACGGAAAACCGGTTTCCACTTTTCCTGAAAGCGGTCTAGGCGCAAACTTGGCCCGGTTCAATAGCTATGGCGCCGGCTTCGGCAGCGGAACTGGATTGTCGGAGAGCGTATCGAGATAGGCGACGATATCGGCGCGCTTCTGCGGATCCGGCTCGCCGGAGAAGGTCATCTTCGTGCCCGGAACGAAAGCCTGCGGATCCTTGATGAAGGTGAAAATCTCCTGCGGCACCCAGGTTCCGCCCTTGGCCTTCATCGCATCGGAATATTCGAAGCCCGGAACCGAGCCGCGCGCCCGGCCGACAACGCCGTAAAGCGGCGGCCCAAGAATGACGCCGCCGCCCTTCGCGAGATTGTGACACATCTGGCAGACCTTGGCGTCGTCCTCGCCCTTCTTGGCGTCGGCCTTGCCCATATAGGCGGCGAGCTGCTCAGCCGGCGCTGGCGCCGCAGCGGCCGCCGGCTTCGATCCCTCACCCGCGGCCGAGGTGTCGGCCGGCTTCGCCGGCGTCGGATGCGAAAAAATCGCATTCGAGGCAAGATAGACGACTTGCAGGAAAAGCAGCGTGCCGAGAATGCCACCGGCGATCTTATTGATTTCAGAGGAATTCATGACGTCCCTCAGCCCCCCATTTTTTGGATCATCCATACCCGAAAAGATGACATTTGTGCTGATCATTAGTCGCTTTCTCGCGAGCTTGGCAACCCATATAAGCGCGACCGGCGCCTAATTTTCCTGATAGGCAAAGCCTTGCTCAATATGCCCAAGCCGATTGTCGTCGTTCCGGCGCGCCTGGCCGCGACCCGCCTGCCCGGCAAGCCGCTCGCCGATATCGGCGGACAACCGATGATTGTTCACGTCTGGCAGCGCGCGACGGCCGCGGCGATCGGGCCGGTTCTGGTCGCGACGGACAGCGCCGAGATCGCCGCCGTGGTCACCGAGGCGGGCGGCGTCGCCATTCTCACCGCGCCGGACCATCCCTCTGGCTCGGACCGCGTCTTCGCGGCGCTCGAAGCCTTCGACCCGGGGCGCCGCCACGACATTGTCATTAACCTGCAAGGCGATCTGCCGCTGATCGAGCCGGCGCTCATTGCCGCCGCCATCTTGCCGCTGCACGAACCCGCCGCCGATCTCGCGACGCTCGCCGCGCCGCTGAGGGACGAGGCCGAACGGCATAATCCCGATGTCGTCAAAGTCGGCGGCCCGGCCCTGCCTTCGGGCCATCTGATGGCGCAAATCTTCTGCCGCGAACCGGTCGGCGGCTTTCCCCTCTATCATCATATCGGAGTCTATGCTTATAGGCGGGCGGCGCTCGAACGTTTCGTCGCGCTGCCGCCCTCGCCGCGCGAGCGCCGGGACAGGCTTGAGCAATTGCGGGCGCTCGACAACGGCATGCGGATCGATGTCGCGCTGGTCGAGGCACCGGTCTTCGGCGTCGACACCCCGGCCGATCTCGAACGGGCGCGCGCCCTTCTGAGGCAGAGATGACAAACAAGAAAATCGCCTATCAAGGCGAGCCGGGCGCCAATTCCGACATTGCCTGCCGGGCCGTCTATCCGGACTTCGAATCCCTGCCTTGCGCCACGTTCGAGGACGTGCTCACCGCCGTCACCGAGGGGGCCGCCGATTGCGCGATGATCCCCATCGAGAATTCGCTTGCCGGCCGCGTCGCCGACATTCATGCGCTTCTGCCGACGGCGGGCCTTTATATTATCGGCGAGTATTTTCTGCCGATCCATTTTCAATTGCTCGGCCTCAAGGGCGCAAAGATCGAGAATCTGAAAGCGGTCTACAGCCACGTCCACGCGCTCGGCCAATGCCGCAAGATCATCCGCGCGCATAATCTCGCGGCCCATATCAGCGGCGACACGGCCGGGGCGGCGCGGGAAGTCGCCGAATGGGGCGACCCGACAAGGGCCGCTCTCGCGCCGGCGCTGGCGGCGGAAATCTACGATCTCGATATCCTCGCCGCCGATGTCGAGGACGAGAAGCACAATACGACCCGCTTCGTCATTCTGGCGCGCGAGCCCCGCTGGCCGAAGCTTGGCACCGACTCGGTCGTGACGACCTTCGTCTTCCGCGTCCGTAACGTTCCGGCCGCGCTCTATAAGGCGCTCGGCGGCTTCGCCACCAATGGCGTCAACATGACCAAGCTCGAAAGCTATATGGTCAACGGCGAATTTACCGCGACCCAGTTCCTCGCCGATGTCGATGGCCATCCGGAGGAGCCGGCGCTCGCCCGAGCCTTCGAGGAGCTCGCCTTCTTCTGCAAGGAGTTCAAGATCCTGGGCGTCTACCCCTCGCACCCGTTCCGGGGCGCCAGCCTCTCCGGCGGCGCGGCGGACTGAGGTTTTTGGGGTACGCTTTGCGGCGAAACGCACCGGCCTGCGCCAAAGCGGGCCGCCGGCCCCATTGCTGCCATCAAGGCCAATTTAACCATCTCAGGCGATGGCACGAATGCAACGCATTTCGTGAAGCTCTGATAAAGGTTGACGGAACCTTCATTTAACCAACGCCCGGTACCAAAGGCGGAATGAGTGCCATGAAAGGAGTTTTTGTCATGAGCCTTCACCGACGCGCGGGAGCCTTTAAGCTTGCCGCCGCCCTGGGCATTGCCCTTGCGATGGCGGCCTGCGCCAAAAACCCCGGAGCCGACGGCCTCGCCGGCGGATACGGCGCCGCAACTCCGGGTTCGCCGCAGGACTTTAGCCAGAATGTCGGAGACCGCGTGTTCTTCGATACCGACTCGATCGAATTGACGCCGACCGCGCAGTCGACTCTCGACAAGCAGGCCGCCTGGCTCCAGCAATACAGCCGCTACAATTTCGTCGTCGAAGGCCACGCCGACGAGCGCGGCACGCGCGAGTACAATTTCGCCCTCGGCGCCCGCCGCGCCGAGCGCGTGAAGGAATATCTGATCGCCCGCGGCATCTCGCCGGCGCGCATGCGCACCATCAGCTATGGCAAGGAGCGCCCTGTCGCCACCTGCAACGACATCTCCTGCTGGTCGCAGAACCGCCGCGTGGTGACCGATATCAACCCCGGCCAATCGTAAGCCGGACGATCTTTTTAGCTTCTGACCAAGGCCGGTTCCCGCCAGGGACCGGCCTTTGTTTTTGGCAAGGCGCCGTCGAGAAGCCGAGCAGCAAAAAAGGGCGGCCGAGGCCGCCCTTTGATTTTGGGACGAAACGCTGCCGCGTCCCGATTAGGTCTGCGGCTGCGGCTCGAAGCCCGGCTCCGGACCCGGCCGGGCCTGCCGGCCGGTGGACGGCACCGGCGAGGGGCGCGGCGCCGGCGCGGGCGGAGGCTCGTCGCCAGCATCGCGGATCGGCTTCTGGCCGCGCAGGAGACCATAGATCTCCTCGCCGGTCAGAGTCTCGTATTCCAGCAGGCCCTTGGCGAGCGTTTCGAGATCCTGGCGCTTCTCAGTGAGAATCCGCGTCGCGTCGGCCAGTCCAGCCTCGACCAAGCGGCGCACTTCGGCGTCGATCTTTTGCGACGTGGACTCGGAGATGTTTTGCTGGCGTCCCATGGAATAGCCGAGGAAGACCTCTTCCTGGTTCTCGCCGTACATGACCGTGCCGAGCTCATTGGAAAAGCCCCAGCGCGTGACCATGGCGCGTGCGAGCTTCGTCGCCTGCTCGATGTCGGATTGCGCGCCGGAGGTGACCTTGTCCTTGCCGAAGACGATCTCTTCCGAGACACGGCCGCCCATCAGCACCGCAAGCCGCGAGGTCATTTGCTCGTAGCTCATCGACAGCTTGTCACGTTCTGGCAGCTGCATAACCATGCCGAGGGCGCGGCCGCGCGGGATGATGGTCGCCTTATGCACCGGATCGGTGGCCGGCACGTTGAGCGCGACGATCGCATGGCCACCCTCGTGATAGGCGGTCAGGATCTTCTCCTGCTCCGTCATCACCAGCGTGCGCCGCTCGGCGCCCATCATGATCTTGTCCTTGGCGTCCTCGAACTCCGACATCGTCACGATGCGCTTACCGCGACGGGCGGCGAGCAAAGCCGCCTCGTTGACAAGGTTCATCAGGTCGGCGCCGGAAAAGCCCGGCGTGCCGCGCGCGACCGTCTTGAGGTCGACGTCCGGCGACAGCGGCACCTTGCGCACGTGCACCTTGAGGATGCGTTCGCGGCCGATCACGTCGGGATTGGGCACGACGATCTGGCGGTCGAAACGGCCCGGACGCAGCAGCGCCGGGTCGAGAACGTCTGGCCGGTTGGTCGCGGCGATGAGGATGATGCCCTCATTGGCGTCGAAACCGTCCATCTCCACCAGCAATTGGTTCAGGGTCTGCTCACGCTCGTCATTGCCGCCGCCGAGACCGGCGCCGCGATGCCGGCCGACCGCGTCGATCTCGTCGATGAAGATGATGCAAGGCGCATTCTTCTTCGCCTGCTCGAACATGTCGCGCACGCGCGAGGCGCCGACGCCGACGAACATTTCGACGAAGTCAGAACCCGAAATGGTGAAGAAGGGCACGTTGGCCTCGCCCGCGATGGCGCGGGCAAGCAGCGTCTTGCCGGTGCCGGGCGGACCGACAAGCAACACGCCGCGCGGAATCCGACCGCCAAGCCTTTGAAACTTTTGCGGATCGCGGAGAAATTCGACGATCTCCTGCAAATCCTCCTTGGCCTCATCGACACCGGCGACATCCTCGAAGGTGATGCGCCCATGCGCCTCGGTCAGCAGCTTGGCCTTCGACTTGCCGAAGCCGAGCGCCTTGCCGCCCGCGCCCTGCATCTGCCGGGTCACGAAGATCCACATGCCGACGAAGGCGATGATCGGCAGGCCGTTGATGAGCAAGGTCAGCAGCCAGCTATTGCCGTCCGACGGCGGCCGGGCGTTGATCGTCACGCCGTTCTTGACCAGGCTCTGCACCAACGAGGGATCATTCGGCGTATAGGTCGCGAACGATTTGTCGTTCTTGAGATGGCCCGAGACCTCATTGCCGACGATCGTCACATCGCGGACCTGTCCGGTCTGGACGTCGTTCAGGAACTCGCTGAAGCTGACGCTGTCCTGCGAAGCCGTATGCTGGCCGGGATTGTAGAACAACATCACCAGCGCCACGACGAGCAGGAAGATGATGACCCAGAGCGCGAAATTTCTGAAGTTTGGATGCATATTCAACTCGCCGCAGACCCGTTTTACCTCGAGTGGACAAACCGCCTGCTCAGTGGGGCGCCTCCAAGCGGCGCGCGTTGACTCAATGTAGGCGCCGCCGGATGGGTTGCCAAGGGAATGACCAAAGGAACTCGCTCACAGCATTGCAGGCTCACCGCGCCCTTCGCAAGGCTTTGACGCGGCGGAATCTTGGACCAGACCGCGCCGACGCGGCTTTTCCGCGCCCAAGGTCAATAATCCGTCGGCAGCAAGGGATAATCTGACCCCACCGAGCGTGCCATGGGAAACACGCCCCTGATGTAATGCTGCACACAAGCCTTGTGCCAGCCTTTCGAGCCGATCGAGCCGCAACGGCTTGCCGACCTTCAAAGCGGCGATTTCCGCAGCGATCACGCGGCGCAAAATCTCTTCCGGGCAATCGCGCAGATGCGCGACGGGAACACGGACTCCGCCGTCCACCGGAGTTCTTCGCAGCGTCGCGCGGACAGCTTCCGTCTGCACAGCCAGGGCCTGCTCCGCCCGTGCCGCGCGCCGGCCGAGTCGCGCCAAGTCCGAGGCGCTGAGCCCGGCCTCTTCGAGAAGCGGAAGAAGAGCGCGTAACCGCGTGCGTGCAAAGGCAGAATTTTCGTTCGATGGATCGCGGAAATACGGCTGGGCACAGGCTTCGCAATAATCGATCAACGCCTTCTTGGGATAGGTAAGCAACGGCCGGTAAAGCACGACATTACCTAGCATAACCTCGCTATGCATGCCGGCGAGCCCGGCCAGCCCGCTGCCGCGCAGCAGACGAAACAGAATGGTCTCGGCCTGGTCGTCGGCGTGGTGGGCGGTCAGCAGATAATCCGCGCCAAGCTCCCGCGCATGGGCACCGAGCAAGGCATAGCGGGCGGCGCGCGCCCGCTCCTGGACGCGGCTTTTGGGCTTGGCCCCCTGCCAGGCCAGGATTCGATGCGGCAGGCCAAGCGCCTCGGCCCAGCGGCCCACGGCTTCGGCCTCCTCCCGCGATCCGGGCCGCAGGCCATGGTCGACCGTCGCGACATGGAGGCGTGCGCCCGCCGCCTGCCCCTCGGCCCGCCAGCGCGCGGCAAGCCGCATGAGCGCGACCGAATCCGGCCCGCCCGAGACCGCGAGCAACACCCGCCGCCCGACGAGCGGTGCGAAAAGAGCGGCAATCTGCGCTGTGCTCGGTTTATCCATGGCTTACCTTGGCACCCCGGGGCTTGCCCATGGCCAGGCTCAACTCCGGTTTCAAGCTCCGCACTGGGTGCGTTTGGCCTCGCGCTCCGCGCCCGCCTTCACCGCTGCCGAGGCGTTGGGATATTTGTGCGGCACTTCGCTGAAAGTGGCGCAGGCCTGCTCCTTGGCGCCGAGAGCGCGCAGGGATTCGCCGAGCCGCAGCATGGCCTCCGGCGCCCGCGACGAGGCGGCGTAATTCGTTGAAATCTTCAAAAACTGCTCGGCCGCCTCTCGCGTCCGTCCCCGCGCGGCATAGGATTCACCCAGAAAATAGAGCGCCTCGGCCGTCAGCCGCGACTTCGGGTTCTTATCGATGAATTCGGCGAAGCTGCGCTGGGCGTTGTCGTAATCCTTCTGCTTGAAATAGCCGAGGGCGACGTCGAATTCCTGCCGCGGCATATTCGGCTGCGCGCTGGCGATCATCGTCCCGCCGGGCGTCGTCACACCGCCGGCAGGCACAGTACCGCCGACCGATGACGGCGCCGGTGCCGGTGCCGGCGTATATTGCGCGCTCGGCAAATTGAGCGGCGCGTTGGAATCGCCGCCTGCGCTGCCGCCATTGTCGGCAACGGGCGGCGGCGGGCCTCCGGTCGTGCCGAGCGGCTTCGGCGCCCCGGGCGCATCCGGATGCGCAGCGGGATCGAAAGCATCGTCCCGCCCGGAATGCGGCGCGCTGCCCGCGGGCGAATCCGCCAAGGCGTCCGCCGCGGCCGGGCCCGATTGCACCGGCCCATTATCGGAATCCGCCGCCGCAGCCGGCGGATTCTCGAGGGGCAGCTCGCTATGGCGCGCCGGGTGCCCGCTGCGCTCCTGAAAGCGGAAATCAACGTCTTCCTGGAACTTCTTCAACTGGTCTTGCAGTTGATGGTTCTGGAACTGCATCTGCTGGATCTCGCCGGTCATCTGACGGATCTGATCTTCGAGCCGTTCGACCCGCACGAGCAGGCTCGCATCATCCGAACCTCCGCCCTGCGGGGCATACCCACCGCCGGGGGCCGGGTAACCGCCGCCGCCATTATCCTGCGAATCACCACCGCCGCCGTTATCCTGAGAATTACCGCCGCCGACATTGTCCGGCGGCACGCCGTAGGATTGCGCAACTTGAAGGCGAGCCTCTTGCGCGAAGGAGAGCGCGGGGCCGGCGAGAATCAGGACGCCGGCCAGGGCAACCGCAGCAGCATCTTTGCTCAATCGAGTCATGCTTGAAATCCAATTCTTCTGGCCGGGATCATACCGCATAGTTCGACCAAAGTTAGGATTTTCAGCAAGAAATTCGTGGCGCTGCGACCGAAGAAGCAACCTTCATCGCATCGTAAGCGCCGCTGCGACCGGGTCGGGTTAGGCAATTGGCGGCGGATGCGATAATAAGCGAGCGGGTATCTCCATCAAATCGGGGTTGGGCGCCGCGGCGCGGCCGGCTCTGCGGCGCAGGAGCATGAGGTTTGGGTAGGCATTTCGGGACCGATGGCATTCGCGGCCTCGCCAACAAGATCATCACCCCCGATCTGGCGATGAAGGTCGCACAGGCAACCGGCATTCTCTTCCAGCGCGGCGAACATCGCCACCGCGCCGTGATCGGCAAGGATACCCGCCTTTCCGGCTATATGATCGAGACCGCCATGGTCGCCGGCTTCACCTCGGTCGGCGTCGACGTGCTGCTGCTCGGCCCCATGCCGACTCCCGCCGTCGCCATGCTCACCCATTCGATGCGCGCCGACGTCGGGGTGATGATCTCGGCCTCGCACAACCCGTTCGAGGATAACGGCATCAAATTGTTCGGCCCGGACGGCTTCAAGCTGTCCGACGAGGCCGAGGCCAAGATCGAGGCCATTGTCGACGGCGAGTTGCCGGTCAAACTCGCCAATTCCGCCGATCTCGGCCGCGCCATGCGCGTCGAGGGCGACCGCGCCCGCTATATCGAATTCGCCAAGCGCACGCTGATCGGCAACCCCTCGCTCGACGGCATGCGCATCGTCGTCGATTGTGCCAACGGCGCCGCCTACAAGGTGGCGCCGGAAGCCCTGTGGGAGCTTGGCGCCGAAGTCTTCACCATCGGCGACTCCCCGGACGGCTTCAACATCAACCGCGATGTCGGCTCGACCGCGCCCAAGGCGCTCGTCAACAAGGTCCGCGAGATGCGCGCCGATGTCGGCATCGCGCTCGACGGCGACGCCGACCGGCTCATCATCGTCGATGAGCGCGGCAAGGTCGTCGACGGCGACCAGCTGATGGCGGCCATCGC
>JARLIV010000025.1 GCA_031291555.1 Methylovirgula sp.
CAATCGGGCCGGCGCAGATAGCTTGCGCGGTCGGGCGCGCCGCTCTCGACAAAGATCGTCTCGAACCCGAGCGCCTTGATTTCGTCTGCGACCTTGTCGCGATCGAAGGGCGTGTGGACGGCATCGCGCGCGCGGGCATGGGCGAGCGAGAAATTCAAAACCTCCTGCGTCGGCAGCGAGGCGCCGGCACGGCCGAGCGCGATGCGCGCCTGCGTCGTCCGCGACAGATTCTTCCAGAAATCGGAAACAACGGGCGGGCGCATGATCAGCCTTCGTGCCAAATCAGCCTTCGTGCCAGGCAATCAATGGATGCGCTGCCTCCTGCCGCAACAGCCGGCCGTCGGCGCCAGTGATCTGCATGCGCTGCAGCCACGCCTCGAACTCGGGCGCGCGGCTCAGGCCGAAGACATCGCGCAGATAGAGCGCGTCATGGAACGAGGTCGATTGATAATTCAGCATGACATCGTCGGCGCCGGGAATGCCCATGATGTAGGTGATCCCCGCCGCCGCGAGCAGCGTCATCAGACTGTCCATGTCGTCCTGGTCGGCCTCGGCATGGTTGGTGTAGCAGACGTCGCAGCCGAGCGGCAGGCCCATCAGCTTGCCGCAGAAATGATCCTCGAGGCCGGCGCGGATGATCTGCTTGCCGTCGTAGAGATATTCCGGGCCGATGAAGCCGACGACTGTATTGACGAGCAGCGGCTTGAACGGCCGGCAGGTCGCATAGGCGCGCGCCTCCAGCGTCTGTTGATCGACGCCGTGGTGCGCATTGGCAGAGAGCGCGCTGCCCTGCCCGGTCTCGAAATACATGACATTGTCGCCGACCGTGCCGCGATTGAGCGACAATGCCGCCTCGCGCCCTTCCTTGAGCACGGCAAGATCGACGCCGAAAGAGCGGTTCGCGGCTTCGGTGCCCGCGACGGACTGGAAGACGAGATCGACCGGCAGGCCGCGATTGATGAGCTCGATCGAGGTCGTGACATGAGTGAGGACGCAGGCCTGGGTCGGGATTTCGAACCGGGCGATGACGCTGTCGATCAATTGCAGAAGGTCGGAGAGGACCGGCAAGCTGTCGGAAGCCGGATTGATGCCGATCACCGCATCGCCGCTGCCGTACATCAGCCCGTCGATGATCGAGGCGGCGACGCCGGCGCGGCTGTCCGTTGGATGGTTGGGCTGCAGCCGCACTGCCATCGTGCCCGGTAAACCGATCGTGTTGCGGAATTTCGTCACCACGCGGCATTTCCGCGCCGCGAGGATCAAGTCCTGATTGCGCATCAGCTTGCTGACGGCCGCCGCCATCTCCGGCGTGATGCCGGGCGCGAGCGCGCTCACGACCTGCGGCGTCGCCTCGTCCGAGAGCAGGAAATTGCGGAACTCCCCGACGGTCAGATGCGAGATCGGCGCAAACGCCTCGCGATCATGCGTGTCGATGATGAGGCGCGTGATCTCGTCGCTCTCGTAGGGAACGAGCGTTTCTTTGAGAAAGCGCTTCAGCGGAATATCGGCGAGGCAGAGCTTGGCCGCGACATTCTCCTCCGCGCAGCTTGCCGCGATGCCAGCGAGCATGTCGCCGGAGCGCGGCGGCGTCGCCTTGGCCATGAGATCGGCCAGGGAGCCGAACGCCCAACGGGTCGTCCCCGTCGCATAATGGAAGCCCATCTACGCTCTCCAGAAGCTTTGCTTTTGGTCTATTATAAGCCCTGGGCGGGTCGGGCGCGGAGCTTTTCTCCGCGCCCTTCGTCTTGCGGCTAAAGCCCGGCGTGGACCGTCTCGCCGACGGCCCGTTCCTCGGCCAGGATCTCCTCATGACGCTTGGCGATATCGGCGGCGCTGATCGGCGGGCCGGGGAAGCGTTTCCGCTCGACTGCGAACCAGCCAACCACGAGCAGCACAAGAATGCCGATCGCATAATTGGTGACGATATCGTTCGGCGGCTGCAAACCGATCCAGGTGACGATGATGACGCCGACGCAGGTGATGACCGCAAGCGGTTTCGACCATAGGCCGAGCTTGAACGGACCGGACGCCTGCCAGCCTTTCAACTCGGCATAAAAGCCGGCCGCCACCGGCATGGCATAGGAGATATAAAGGAAGACCGCCGAACCCGCCGCCAAAGCAAGATAGGCCGAGGAATAGAGCGTCGCGGCGATAGCGAGGATCACCGTCGACCAGATGCCGCCGACCGGCGTGCGGTAGGTCGTGCTCACCTTTCGCAGCAGCGGCGAAATGAACGGCACGCCACCGTCGCGCGAAAAGGCGAAGATCATCCGCGATGTCGAGGTGACGCAGGCGAGCGAGCAGAGAAAATTGGCGATGACGATGAGAACGTAGAGCGCGTTCTTCAGCAGAAGCGGCACCGGCAGACCGGCGAGAAGATTGAAGAAGACATTGCCACCATCCTTTGCCGCCGCCACCGGATCGCTCATGGCCAGCACGAAGGAACAGACCATGATGTAGCCGAAGATCACCGAATAGAGGATCGAATTGATGATCCCCTTCGGCACGGAGACGCGCGCGTTCAGCGTCTCTTCGGCGGTGTGCGCGGAAGCGTCGAAGCCGGTGATCGTATAGAGCGGCAGCAGCAATCCGAGCAGGAAGGCGTAGAGCAGATTTTCCGTGCGCGGCACGACACCGCCGCCAGGATCGCCGGTGTTGTTGGCGATGTGGAACAGGCGCGATAAATCGAAATGGTGCACGCTGAACAGCATGGTCGCAGTCAGCAGAATGGCGACGAAGAAGATCAGATAGCCGGAAAAGTCGGTGAGCTTGCTCGTCAGCTTGATGCCGAAATGGTTGAGCAAGCCCTGCGCCACCGTGATAACCGCAACGCCGGTCAATTGCTGCCAATATCCCCATTTCGACGTGTCGATATGGAAGATGTTGGTGAGGATCAAACTGGTGAACAGCGTGTAGGCGCCGACGGTCACTGCGGCGGTGACGAAGATCAGGCCGAGGAGGTTCATCCACGCCGTCGCCCAGCCCCAGCCGCGACCGCCCAGGATCGACGACCAATGATAGAGGCCGCCGGCCGTCGGATAGGCCGAGCCGATCTGCGCCATCGACAGGCCGACGATCAATGAGAAGACGCCACCGACCAGCCAGCCGACACCAATGCCGAAACCACCGGTGGTCGAAAAGCCGGTTTGAAAGCTGGTGATGCCGCCGGCGAGAATACAAATGATCGAAAAGGAAATCGCGAAATTCGAAAAGCCCTTCATGCCGCGCGCCAGCTCCTGGGCATAGCCCATCTGGTGCAGCACATGTACGTCCTCTTCAAGTATCGCCTTTTCGGCGGCGGATTCGGGTTCGACTGACATTTGCATCTCCTCGACGCTCCCCCCAAGGGAGCCTGCAGCTTCAACGGGACGGGGTGGGACGATGCGATTTATGTGCCGTGCCCCGGGGTAGAAAACTGCATCAGTCTGTACCGCACGGAAAGATATTTTCTTGACATTTTCCCGCCAAGATTTGACCCTTCGCCGGTTCCTGGCTGGAGAATCCACTTGGTGGTTCCGCAGCGCGCGTTTCCGGACAGCACCGCCGGCAGTCCTGTCGTCCTCGCGGCGGCCGCGCATGGCGCGGTCGACTTCATCACCGCGCACGGCGGCGATCCGGAGCGGGTCGCGGCCGTCGCCGGCGTCGATCTCCAGCAATTGGAAATTCCCACCGATCCCGTCGATCTGCGCAGTTATTGCGGGCTGTTCGAAGAAGCAGCGCGGCAGACAGGCGAAGATAATTTCGGCCTCTGGTACGGCCAGCAGTTCGAGCCGCATATGCTCGGGCTCATCGGCTTCATCGCTTTAGCTTCGCCGACTTTGGGCGAGGCGGTGAAAAACCTCGCGCATTATTTCCCGCTACACCAATCCGGCACGCGCACGCGACTGTTCGCCCGCGACGGCCTGCTGCATCTCGAATATCAGATACTCGACGGCCGCATCGTCAACCGCCGCCAGGATGCCGAGCTGACGATGGGCATGTTCGCCAATCTCTTCCGCCACTGCCTCGGCCGCAATTGGACGCCGGAGGAAGTGCATCTCGAACATGCGGCGCCACAGGCCCCGGAAGAGCATGAACATGCCTTCCGCGCGCCGATCTTCTTCGGCCGCGGCAGCAACAGGCTGGTGTTCCGCAACGAGCATCTCGACCGGCCGATGCCGGGCGCCGATCCGCGCCTGCTGTCGCTGCTGCGCGCCTCGCTGACGCGCGTGGCGCAGACGACGCAGCTTGCCTTCAAGGACCGGCTGACCGGCGAAATCCGCACCCATCTCGCCGCTGGCGAGGTGAAATTCGCCGCGATCGCCGAGGCGCTGAAAATGTCGCAATCGGCGCTGCTGCGGCGGCTTGAGGAGGAGAATATCGGCTTCGCCAAGCTGGTCGAGCAGGTCCGCCGCGAGCAGGCGCGCGCCTATCTGGCGCAGCGCCATATCGCCGTGAGCGAGATCGCGCTGCTGCTCGGCTATTCCGAGATCAGCGCGTTCTCCCGCGCATTCAAACGTTGGGAAGGAATTTCGCCCAACCAATTCCGCAGCGCGGCGCTGGCGGATTAGCCGCGCCTTTGGTCTTGCCTCAGACGGTTGGGGCTGTCGGGAAATGGTCGGAGTGAGAGGATTCGAACCTCCGGCCCCCTCGTCCCGAACGAGGTGCGCTACCAGGCTGCGCTACACTCCGATATTTGCCGATTGTGCCGGGCGCAGGCGCCCGCGGCGCATGCCTTATAGCTAGGCTGCCCGCGCCCGACAAGGGCGCGGGAGGTTGATTAGGGGATTAAACCGCCGCCGCTTGACGCGGACCGGCCGGGGGCAGCGCCGGCGTCGTTTCGATCTT
The DNA here is from genome assembly GCA_031291555.1 of Methylovirgula sp. Lineage (GTDB taxonomy): Bacteria > Pseudomonadota > Alphaproteobacteria > Rhizobiales > Beijerinckiaceae > Methylovirgula. The sequence continues at coordinate 4,828 of JARLIV010000025.1, forward strand.
GGCCATGCCGGCCTTCACCGCCTCCTGCACCTTCTCGAAGGCGCGGACCTCGATCTGGCGGACGCGCTCGCGCGAAATGTGGAACTCGTCCGACAATTGCTCGAGCGTCACCGGATCCTCGGCCAAGCGCCGCGCCTCGAAGATGCGGCGCTCGCGATCGGAAAGCACGCCGAGCGCCTGATGCAGCGCATCGAGCCGGTTATCCGTCTCCTCGCGGTTGGCCAGCAGGTTCTCCTGGCTCGTGCTGTCGTCGACGAGCCAGTCCTGCCATTCGCCCTCGCCCTCTTCGCGCAACGGCGCGTTGAGCGAGGCGTCGCCCGCCATGCGGCGGTTCATCTCGATCACGTCCTGCTGCGAGACGCCGAGGCGGGTGGCGATCGTCGCCACCTGCTCGGGGTTCATGTCGCCGTCTTCGAGCGCGGAAATCTGGCTCTTGGCCTTGCGCAGGTTGAAGAACAGCTTCTTCTGGCTCGCGGTCGTGCCCATTTTCACGAGCGACCAGGAGCGCAGGATATATTCTTGAATCGAAGCCCGGATCCACCACATCGCGTAAGTGGCGAGGCGGAAGCCGCGCTCTGGCTCGAAGCGCTTGACGGCCTGCATGAGGCCGACATTGCCCTCCGAGATCACTTCGCCGATCGGCAGGCCGTAGCCGCGATAACCCATGGCGATCTTGGCGACCAGCCGCAGATGCGACGTCACCAATTTATGCGCGGCTTCCGGATCCTCGTGCTCGCGCCAGCGCTTGGCGAGCATATATTCCTCTTGCGGTTCCAGCATCGGGAACCGGCGAATTTCGCGGAGATAGCGGGAAAGCCCGTTTTCCCCCGAGAGAATGGGAAGTGCGGCTGCTGAAGCCATTTTGAAAATCCCTCCTGCCGAACCCCCAATCAGGCGGGTTCAAAACGGCCACCGAAGTCAGCCGTAATAGGCAATATAGGAGTCGCCGCCAGCCTCCGAAAGGGTGGTTCGGCGATCAGAGATTACAAATGGGTAACCCGGATGCGCGGGTTTGCGGCAAAAGCCGTGCGTGCGCCCGGTCAGCCGCCGGCCGCGAGCGCTTTGCGCAACTTGGCCAAATCCGCCGGCAGCGGGCTCTCGAACAGGAATTCCTCAAGGGAAACAGGATGAACGAAGCCGAGCTCGGCGGCATGCAAAGCCTGCCGGCCGAGCTTGTCCAGCGCGGCCTGGGCCTTGGGCCCGAGCCGCGCCGCCTTGGTTTTGAAGCCCCGGCCGTAGACCGGATCTCCCAAAAGCGGATGGCCGATATGCGCCAGATGCACCCG
>JARLIV010000151.1 GCA_031291555.1 Methylovirgula sp.
CGATCTTGCGGCCGTCGGCGCCGGTGAGACGCGCGACAAAGGGCGCGTCCGCCTTGGTCTTGAGATGGGCAAGTAGCGTCCAATAATCCTGGGCGGTGAATTGCTCGATCTCGAGCTCGCGGTCGCAGACGAGGCGCAGCGCGACCGATTGCACCCGACCGGCCGAGCGCGCGCCCGGCAATTTGCGCCAGAGGACCGGCGAGAGATTGAAGCCGACGAGGTAATCGAGGGCGCGGCGGGCGAGATAGGAATCGACCAGCGCCTCGTCGATCTGGCGCGGATGTTTCATCGCGTCGAGCACGGCGGTCTTGGTGATGGCGTTGAAGACGACGCGCTCGACCGGCTTGTCCTTCAAGACCTTCTTGTTCCGGAGGACTTCGAGCACGTGCCAGGAAATCGCCTCGCCCTCACGATCCGGATCGGTCGCGAGAATCAGCTTCGAGGCCGTCTTGGCGGCGGCGGCGATGTCGTTCAGGCGCTTGGCGGCCTTGGCATCGACCTCCCAGAGCATGGTGAAATCCTGCTCCGGATCGACTGAGCCGTCCTTGGCCGGCAAATCGCGGACATGGCCGAAAGAGGCGATCACCTCATAGTCGCGCCCAAGGTACTTGTTGATCGTCTTGGCCTTGGAGGGCGATTCGACGATGACCAGATTCATAAACGCGTTGCTCCGTGCTAAACGGCTGAAGACGCTACAATTTTACGGAAACCGGCAGGGCCGTCTGGAGCTCCCGGCGCGTCTCTGGGCCGCCGCTCGTTGGGGCGGAACATGGGGTAGGGCAGGCCCCCTGTCAAATCCGCCCGTCAAAATTCCACGCGAGCCGGGCCGGAAAACGCCGGTAACCAGAGCGTCGAAAAGACCGGGAAATCCGGGCCGCACGCCTTGCGGAGGACGCACCTTCGCCCCTATAGAACGGCTTTAATGTCCGATCTCCGGCCCATCCAGAAATTCCGGCACCGGCACCTGCTCGGTATCGAGGGGCTTTCCGCCGAGGACATTTTGATTCTTCTCGACCGCGCCGAGGATGCGGTCGAAGTATCCCGCCAGATCGAGAAGAAGCGCACCACCTTGCGCGGGCGCACGCTCATCAATCTCTTCTTCGAATCCTCCACCCGCACGCAATCCTCCTTCGAGCTCGCCGGCAAGAGGCTCGGCGCCGACGTGATGAACATGTCGGTGCAGACGTCGAGCGTGAAGAAGGGCGAGACGCTGATCGACACGGCCGTCACGCTCAATGCCATGCGGCCGGACATTATCGTCGTCCGCCATGCCCAGGCGGGCGCCGTGCATCTCCTCGCGCGCAAGGTCGATTGCGCCGTGGTCAATGCCGGCGACGGCGCCCATGAGCATCCGACCCAGGCGCTGCTCGATGCGCTGACCATCCGCCGCAACAAGGGCCGCATCGAGGGGCTGACGGTTGCGATCTGCGGCGACATCCTTCATTCGCGCGTCGCGCGCTCGAATATCATCCTGCTGTCGGCGCTCGGGGCGCGTGTGCGCGTCGTCGGGCCTTCGACCTTGATGCCAGCCGGCATCGAGCGCATGGGCGTCGAGACGTTTCGCGATATGCGGAGCGGCCTCGCCGATGCGGACATCGTGATGATGCTGCGGCTTCAGCGCGAGCGGATGAGCGGCGGCTTCGTGCCGTCCTCACGTGAATATTTCCGTTTCTTCGGGCTCGACGCTGAAAAGCTGCGCTATGCCAGCAAAGATGTGCTCGTCATGCATCCGGGGCCGATGAATCGCGGCGTCGAGATCGATTCGAACATTGCCGACGGGCCGCAGAGCCTGATCCGCGAACAGGTGGAAATGGGCGTCGCGGTGCGCATGGCCGTGCTCGCGGCGCTCGCGGAGCATCTGCCCAATGAGTGAGGCACGATGAAACACGCCGCGACCGGCGCGATCGCCCACCAGCCGCTGGCGCTGACCAATGCGCGGCTCGTCGATCCCATAGGCGAGACGGAGGTGCGCGGCGGGGTGCTCGTCGTCGACGGGGTGATCCGCGATCTCGGGCCGCAGGTCGTCGCCGCGTCTTTGCCGCCGCACGCGCATATCATCGATTGCGCCGGCGATGTCGTCGCGCCCGGCCTTATCGACATGTGCGCTTTTGTCGGCGAGCCGGGGGCCGAACATCGCGAGACGATCGCCACGGCGACGGCGGCAGCCGCGGCCGGCGGCGTCACCACGATCCTGGCGCGGCCGGACACCAATCCGCCGATCGACGAGCCGGCTGTGGTCGATTTCCTGCTGCGGCGCGCGCGCGACACCGGCCTCGTCCGGGTTCTGCCGGTTGCGGCTCTGTCGCGCGGCTTGAGGGGCGAGGAGATCGCCGAGATCGGCCTGTTGAAAGAGGCGGGGGCCGTCGCCTTCAGCGACGGGCCGCACGCCTTGCGCAATACCCGCGTGATGCGCCGGGTGATGGCCTATGCAAAGGACTTCGGCGCGCTCGTCGTGCATTTCGCGCAGGACCCCGATCTTGCGACCGATGGGGTGATGACCGAGGGCGAGCTGGCGACGCGGCTCGGTCTGCCTGGCGCGCCGCGCGAGGCGGAAGTCATCATGCTCGATCGCGACATCCGTCTCGTCGCGCTGACGCGGGCGCGCTATCACGCCGCGCTGATCTCGACGACTTTGTCGCTCGATGCCATACGCGCCGCGAAAGCGGCGGGTCTGCCGATCACCTGCGGCACGTCGATCAATCATCTTACCTTGAACGAAAATGACATCGGCGATTACCGTACCTTCCTGAAGCTGGCGCCGCCGCTGCGGCGGGAAGAAGAGCGCCGGGCGCTGGTCGCCGCGCTCGCCGAAGGGCTGATCGATGTCGTCGTCTCGGATCACAATCCTCAAGACGTCGAAACGAAGCGCCTGCCCTTTGCCGAGGCTGAGCCAGGCGCGATCGGACTTGAAACCATGCTCTCGGCGGGGCTGCGTCTTGTCCATGCGGGCGAAATCACGTTGCCGCGCCTGCTGGCCGCCATGTCGTCGCGGCCGGCCGAAATCCTGGGTCTGCCGCAGGGCAGGCTCGAAATCGGCGCGCCGGCCGATCTCATCCGCTTCGATCCTGACGAGCCCTTTGTGCTCGATCCCTCGAGCCTCCATTCGCGCTGCAAGAACACCCCCTTCGACGAAGCCAGGATGCAGGGACGCGTGAAACTCACTATGGTGGCGGGCGAACTCATCTGGCGCGAGGAATAGGCGCTCTTAAATCTTCTGCCAGCGTCTGCATTGGCGAAAATTCAGCCGGACCTGGTGGCGCGGGCGGCCATATGCCCACTCACACGAATTTTTTTTGTGGAAACGAAAATTTCGCTTTCAGTTTCCTGAGAAGACTGCTAGTTTCTTTAGAAGAAAATTCCTTTAGAATTGGGGAAAGAAGCGAGGACGAGATGTGTGGCATTGTTGGATTATTTTTGAAGGATCCGGCGCTTGAGCCTGAGCTTGGGCAGCACCTCGCGATCATGTTGGAGACGATGACGGCGCGGGGTCCTGACAGCGCTGGTTTTGCGGTCTATGGCGGGGGTGAGAAGAGCCGCACCAAGATCACCTTACGGGCGCCGGCGGATTTCGACGATTTCGCGGCCTTGGAGAAGGCGCTTGATGCGGGCGCGACTCTCACGCGGCGGGGCAATCATATCGTTGTGAGCGTGCCGACGCGCGATCTCGAGGCGAGCTTGCAGAAGATCAAGGCGGCGGCGCCGGCGCTGGCGGTGAGTTCCATCGGCACGC
>JARLIV010000152.1 GCA_031291555.1 Methylovirgula sp.
TCCGCCGATGTGATCCTCAAGGCGACGCAGGTCGACGGCGTTTATTCGGCCGATCCCAAGCACGACCCCGCCGCGCAGCGCTACGAGACCCTGACGCATGACGAGGCGATTGCCAAGAACCTGGCGATCATGGACACCGCCGCTTTCGCCCTCGCGCGCGAGACGAAAATTCCAATTCTCGTGTTCTCGATCAAGGAGCCGGGCGCCATTTGCGCGGTACTGCAAGGCAAGGGCAGGGCGACGCTCGTTACGCCCTGATGCGGCGCGGCGCGATAGGACCGGCTTGATGGGAATGGGACGGCTTGGCGCGCGCCGTGAAATGGCATAGCAAAACGAGAGATTCTGTGGTCATATCCGCCCGCACTCGCCAGGTTTTCGCGGAAAGAGCTCAGCGGAACGATGCTGCCACGAGGCGCAGCGAGTGCAAAATTTGCCGGACCGCGGCACGGCAGGCGGAAAATCCCTTTGGCAAGGTTTAAGGATGAGTGACGGGTTCGATCTTTCCGATTTGAAGCGCCGGATGCAGGGGTCCATCGCCTCGCTGAAGCATGAACTTGGCGGGTTGCGCACCGGCCGCGCCTCGGCGAGCCTGATCGAGCCGGTCCACGTCGATGCCTATGGCCAATCGATGTCGATTAACCAGCTTGCTACGATCAGCGTGCCCGAGCCGCGGATGTTGTCGGTTCAGGTCTGGGACAAGGGCATGGTCGGCGCTGTCGAGCGCGCGATCCGCGATTCGAACCTCGGACTTTCGCCGGTTACCGAAGGTCAGATCCTGCGCATCCGGATTCCGGAGCTCAACGAGCAGCGCCGCAAGGAGATGGTGAAGGTCGCGCATCGTTATGCCGAGGAGGCCCGGGTTGCCGTGCGCCATGTGCGCCGCGACGGTATCGACCATCTGAAGCGTCTGCTGAAAGACAAGCTGATCAGCGAAGACGACGAGAAGCGCCACGCCGGAGAGGTGCAGAAGGTCACCGACCAGCATATCGGCGAGATCGACACGGCGCTGGCGACCAAAGAGAAGGAAATTATGCAGATTTGATCGTTCTCGCGGCGTCAGGCTCGGCGGCGCGGGAGAAGCGCGTGCGTAGAAGGCGAGGCGATGCCTTCCGCATGAGGATGTCGTGCTCCGGCCTCACTTCGATGCCAATTGTGAGAGATGGCTTCTAGGGAAGATATTGAAATGATCGGCGCCGAGGCCGCAACGCAAGTCAAGCCAGCGCAGGCTGCGAGCCCCCAGCCCGCGGCAACGTCGCAAGCGAAACCGCGCGATGTCCCGGCGCTGTGCGGCCGCGTGCCCCGGCATGTCGGCGTGATCATGGATGGCAATGGCCGCTGGGCGTCGAGCCGCGGTCTGCCCCGTATAGAGGGCCACAGGCGCGGGGTTGAGGCGCTGCGGGCGACGGTCCGCGCCGCGATCGATTTCGGCCTCGATTATCTCACGGTCTACAGCTTCTCGTCGGAGAATTGGAGCCGGCCGGTCGAAGAGATCAGCGATCTCATGGGGCTCTTGAAATTCTTCATCCGCAATGATCTTGCCGAGCTTGCACGCGCTGGGGTCAAGATCAAGGTGATCGGGACGCGCGCCAATCTCAAACCCGATATTCTGGCACTGCTCGAAGAGGCGGAGAGCACTACCGCGGCCAACAGCCGTCTCAACCTCGTCGTGGCCTTCAACTATGGCAGCCGTCAGGAGATCGCCGCCGCAGCGCGCATCATCGCCCAGAAGGTCGCCGAGGGCTCGCTCGATCCCGCCAGCATCGATGCGGACGTGATCGCTAGCCATCTCGACACGGCCGGCATTCCGGATCCCGATCTCATCATCCGCACCTCGGGCGAGCAGCGGCTCTCGAATTTTCTCATGTGGCAGGCGGCCTATAGCGAATTCGTCTTCCTGCCGATCCATTGGCCGGACTTCGATCGCGCCGCCCTGGCAGCGGCGATCGAGGAATTTTCCGCCCGCGAACGCCGCTTCGGCGGCGTGACCTTGCCGCCGGCCAGTGCTAAATCCGGCCGATGACCCATCCTGATGAGGCGCCGGCAGCGCGCGCGCTGCGGACACGGCTTGCCGATCTCGGCCCGCGCCTCGGCTCTGCGGCGGTGCTCATCGCCATTGCGGTCCTGTCCTGGTGGGTTGGCAGCATCACCTTTTTCCTGGTCTGGCTCATCGCCGCGCTCGTCGTGCATATCGAATGGCAGCGGATCGTCGGTGGCGCCAAGCTGGACGCACGGATCGCCATCGGCACGCTGTCTCTGATCGCCGCGGCCATCGCGGCCCGCTCGCAGGCGCCGGCGCTCGCCGTGCTGATCATCTTTGCCGCAGCGATCGTCAGCGGCGTTCAGGCGGGGCCCGAACAGCGGCTCTGGTCGGGTCTGGGCGTTGCTTACGCGGGCGCGTTGATTCTCGCCGTGCTGACGCTGCGCAGTTCTTTTCCCTTCGGCCGCTGGGCCATCGGCTGGCTCTTTGCTATCGTCTGGGGCACCGACGCCAGCGCCTATTTCGCCGGGCGGCTGATCGGCGGGCCGAAATTCCTGCCACATATCTCGCCGTCGAAGACCTGGGCGGGCACCGGCGTCGGCATCCTCGCCGGCGCACTGATCGGCCTCGGCTTTCTCGCCGTCGCCGCGCATCTCAGCCAGCTCGAGACGCTAAGGCCCAATCCCGCCTTGTTCTTCCTCGGCCTTATTCTCGCGGCGGTGTCGCAGAGCGGCGATCTCTTCGAATCCTGGATGAAGCGACGCTTCGGGGCTAAGGATTCGGGGACTTTGATCCCCGGTCACGGCGGGCTTATGGATCGCGTCGATGGCTTCATCGCCGTGGTCGTCTTCGCGGCGATCCTTGGCGTGCTGCGGGCATTTCCGACCCCGGCCGAAGGCCTGTTTCATTGGATGTAAAACGCATGACCTTAGGATTTGAGGTAGAGAGCGAAATTATGGCGCAGCCCAAGCCGGGTGCGCGGCGCAGCGTCGTCATTCTCGGCGCGACGGGCTCGATCGGCACGTCGACCGCCGATATCATCCTGAATTCCAACGGGGCCTTCGATGTCGTCGCGGTCGCCGGCGGTCGCGATCCGGTTGCGCTCGCCAAGGTTGCGCGCGCGCTCGGCGCGAGCTTTGCCGCGCTCGCCGATCCTTCCGGCTATGGCGCGCTGAAGGAGGCCCTGCAGGGTACCGGCATCAAGGCCGCCGCGGGGCGCGAGGCGGTCGTCGAGGCGGCGCTGCACCCCGCCGATATCGTCGTCGGCGCCATAGCCGGAACGGCCGGGGTCGAGCCAACCTATGCGGCTTTGTCGGCCGGGCGCATTGTCGCGCTCGCCAACAAGGAATGCCTCGTCTGCGCCGGCGCCGCTTTCATCCGTCAGGCCAAGACGATGGGAACGCGGCTCCTGCCAGTCGACAGCGAGCACAATGCGATCTTTCAGGCGCTCGGCGACGCCGATCCCGATACGATCGAGATGATGACGTTGACAGCCTCCGGCGGCCCCTTCCGCTCCTGGACGGCCGAGGCCATCGCCAAGGCGACGCCGGAGCAGGCCTTGCAACACCCCAATTGGTCGATGGGGCCGAAAGTGACGATCGATTCCGCCGGGCTCATGAACAAAGGCCTGGAAGTAATTGAGGCACATCATATTTTTGGCATCGAAGCGGAGCGGCTGGATGTCCTGGTCCACGCCCAGTCGGTCGTCCACGGCCTCGTCGCCTTCCGCGACGGTTCGGTGACCGCGGGCCTGGCGGCGCCCGATATGCGGGTGCCGATCGCCCATTGCCTGGCCTATCCGGAGCGTCTGACGACGCGGGCGCGCCGACTCGATCTCGCCGCGGTCGGGCAATTGACCTTCGAGCGGCCGGATTTTGGCCGGTTTCCGGCCCTGCGTGTGGCGCTCGACGCCTTGCGCACCGGCCAAGGCCTGCCGACCGTGCTCAATGCGGCCAATGAGGTGGCGGTCGAGGCCTTCCTCAACCGGCGCATTTCCTTCCACGACATCGCCCGGCTGGTCGAAGCCTGCTGCGAGGCGGCGCTGCGCGAGGGCAGCGCGGCGGAGCCGGCCTCTGTTGAGGAAGCTTTGGCCGTTGACCATATTGCAAGAGAAAATGCCCGGACCCTCTTGGCGAGGGGCGAGGGTTTGGGCAAGTTAACGACTTGCTAACCAAAACGGTTAGCCATCAGATGCCCGCCCAGGTTGCGCCGGCGGGCCGACGGTCTGGCCTGCTCCGGCGCGCAGAGGAATGAAATGTCGATTTGGGCTCATCTCGCCGCCGCCGCAGGCAACATTCTACCGTTTCTCTTTGTTCTCGGTATCGTCGTCTTCTTTCACGAACTGGGTCACTTCCTCATCGGCCGGCTATGCGGCGTCAAGGTCGACACCTTCTCGCTCGGTTTCGGGCCGGAGATCGGCGGTTTCGTGGATCGCTGGGGCACACGCTGGCGGCTCGGACTTCTCCCGCTCGGCGGCTATGTGAAATTTCACGGCGATGCCAACGGCGCCTCGATGACCGATGAAGAGGCCGTGGCGAACATGCCGGAGGCGGAGAAGAAGGTGACCTTCTTCGGCCAGAGCGTATGGAAGCGTGCCGCCATCGTCGTTGCCGGGCCGCTCGCCAATTTCGTCCTCGCGATCGTGATCTTCACCGGGATATTCGCGATCCACGGGCGCGGCATCCTCATTCCGCAGGTCGAAAAGATCGCCCATGACAGCGCCGCCGAAGCGGCCGGGTTCAAGCCGAACGACGTCATTCTCTCGATCGATGGCCGCAAGGTTGACAGTTTCGAGGACGTGCAGCGCATCGTCCAGGTTTCGAGCGACACGCCGCTGACCTTTGTCGTCGCGCGTCAGGGCAAGGACATTACTCTGGTCGCGACGCCTCGTCGGCGCAGCCTCACCACGGCGGTCGGCCTGTCGAATGTCGGCGTCCTCGGCGTCGAGGCCAAGGCGACCGAAGCCAACTGGCACATCCAGCGCTACGGCCTCATCCAATCCTTCCAGCTCGCCACGGGCGAGACCTGGTATGTCACCGAACAGACGGCGGCCTATGCGCGCGGACTGATTCTCGGCCGCGAATCGACCGATCAATTGTCGGGGCCGATTCGAATCGCCGAAGTTTCTGGTGAAATGGCCAAGGTCGGATTCGCAGCGCTCCTCAATCTTGCCGCGGTTTTGTCAATTTCAATTGGAATCCTCAATCTATTGCCGATCCCGCTGCTCGATGGCGGGCATCTGGCCTATTACGCGATCGAGGCGGTGCGCGGGAAAGCGTTGAACGATAGAATCCAGCAAGTTGGCTTCAGGATCGGCCTGACCTTTGTGCTGGGGCTGATGATCTTGGCGACATACAACGATATTTTGCGGCTGACGAAGTGATTCCAGGCCGCGGGGGCAGGGGGCTTTCATCAGATTGTTGCGGGTCGCGTTGAAAGCGCGTTTAACCACGCGCCTTAACGCGAAGCTCAGGGATTAAGCGTGTCTTACTCGTCACGCAGTCCCGAAAACGACGTGCCAGGGCCAAACGGCATTTGCAGGGTTTAACAAACCTTGTAGAAGCAGAACCTGGGGTTGACGGGTAGGCGGCGAAAAGGCCGTTAAAACAAGGGATGCGGCGCAATGCGCCGAGTCTTGGACTGGCAACCCGTGGCGAATGCCGGGAGGTCGTCCGAACTAACTTGGTGGGGTGCGGCAAGGTCGGTGGCCGAAAGGATCCGGCCGGGCGGCAAAGTTGGATCGATGAGCGGGGACCGGGCGTAGATGCGATTTATTCGGGGTCAATTGTTCCGGTGGTTTCTCGCCGTGCTTCTCGTGGCGCCGCTTCTTGCGTCGCTCCCTGCTTTGGCTGCCAACGTGATTGTCGAAGGCAACCATCGCGTCGACAGTGAAACGATCGCCTCCTATTTCTCTGGAACCGATCCCGCTGCGATCAATACGGGTGTCAAGGCGCTCTATGCTACGGGTCTTTTCTCGGACATCGAGATAGCGCACTCCGGCGGCAGAGTCGTCATTCGCGTTGTCGAAAACAGCCTGATCAATCGCGTCGCCTTCGAGGGCAACAGCAAGGTCAAATCCGACCAGCTCCAGAGCGAAATCCAGTCCAAGGACCACGGTCCCTTCAACAAGACGATTGTCGATGCCGACGTCGAGCGCATCAAGGATCTCTACCGCCGCGCGGGCGAGGCGGCCGCGACCGTCACCTATCGGATCGTCAATCTGCCGAACGGCCGCGTCGATGTCGTCTTCAAGATCGACGAAGGTCCGAAAACCGGCGTTAAGGACATCAATTTCGTCGGCAACCACGTCTTCTCGTCGGGCAAGCTGCGCGATTTGATGCAGACGACCGAGATGGACTGGCTGTCCTTCTTCAAATCCTCCGACGTCTACGATCCGGACAAGATCTCTGCCGATCTCGACGCGATCCGCCGCTTCTATCTGAAGAACGGCTATGCCGATTTCCACATCGTCGGCTCTGACGCGCGCTACGATCCGTCGCTGAAAGGCTACGTTGTCACGATCACCATCGAGGAAGGCCCCCAATATCGCGTCGCCGCGGTCGACATCGAATCGCACATCGCGGCGATCAACGGCGACGCGCTGCACTCTTATCTGCGCGTCTCGCGGGGCGAGATCTACAACGGCGATCAAGTGCAGAAGACGGTCGACGCCCTGACCACGCAGGTCATGCGGCGCGGCTATGCCTTTTCCCAGGTGCATCCGCGCGGCGATCGCGATCCGGTGACGCGCACCGTTCGCATCGCTTTCGTCATCGACGAAGGTCCGCGCGTCTATATCGAGCGAATCGATATTCGCGGCAACACGCGCACCCGCGACTATGTCATACGCCGCGAGTTCGATGTTGGTGAGGGTGATGCCTATAACAAGGCGCTCATCGACCGTGCCGAACGGCGCCTGAACAATCTCGGCTTCTTCAAAAAGGTGACGATCACCAACGAGCCCGGCTCGGCGCCCGACCGCGTCGTCGTCGTCGTCACGGTCGAGGACCAGCCGACGGGTTCGTTCTCGGTCTCCGGCGGCTATTCGACCGCGCAAGGCGTCATCGGCGAAGTGTCGGTGCAGGAAACCAATTTCATGGGCCGCGGCCAGTTCGCGCGTCTGTCGGTCCAGCTCGGCCAATATGCGGAAGGCGCGACCTTCTCCTTCACCGAGCCCTATTTCCTTGGCCACCGGATGGCCGCGGGCTTCGATCTGTTCGCCAAGAACAGCATGGTTTCGCAATATGCCTTCTATAACGACTTCATGGTCGGCGGCACATTGCGCGGTGGCGTGCCGGTGACGGACGAGATCACCTTCGCGCCACGCTATTCGATCTATTCGTCCGATATCTCGATCCCGAACAATTCCTGGTATCCGTACAACGATTGTACAAATCCGATCTATGGGATCACGCCTTCCTGGCCTGGCTCGGGCTATTCGGGCTATCCGACTGCGACAAGCACTTACAACTGCTTGAGCAATGGCGAGGCCTCGCTGGCGCTGAAGCAGGCGGCGGGCACGACGCTTACGTCGATGCCGGGCTTCACGCTGTCGTATAATTCGCTCGATAACAACCGCATGCCGACCGACGGCATCCATGCCGAATGGCGCGAGGATATCGCCGGCGCCGGCGGCAACGAGCAATATGTCCGCTCGACGGCGGATCTGCGCTATTATCATGAGATCTATGATTCATTGGACATCGTCGGCGTGCTGCATTTCCAGGGCGGCATCCTGAACCATTATGGTTCGGGCGAGGCGAAGATCGTCGACAATTTCAACATGGGGCCCGAACTGGTGCGCGGCTTCCAGCCTGACGGTATCGGCCCGCGCGACATTTCGGTCGATCCGCAAGGCAATCCGCTCGGTGGCACGAAATATTGGGGCGCCTCGGCGGAAGCGGACTTCCCGATCTGGGGCTTGCCTAAGGAGGTCGGTCTGCGCGGCGCCGTGTTCACTGACTGGGGCGCGCTTTGGGGCTATCAGGGGGCGACCGTTTTCCCGCAATTCATCTCAAGCCCGATCGTCACCAACGGCGCGCCGGCGAATTGCCGTGCGGGCTGCTCCTTCCAGGGCGATACCATCACGGTCGGTGGCGACACGTCCGCGGTCCGCGGTTCGGTCGGTGTCTCGCTCATCTGGGCTTCGCCGATGGGGCCGATCCGCTTCGACTTCGCCAAGGCGATCGTCAAGAACCAGTGGGACCAGACGCAGATCTTTAACTTCACCGGCGGCACGACCTTCTGAGTTTGGCTGAGGTCGACCGCGCCCTTTCCGTGCCTGCGGGGGGGCAAATCGGTGAAGGCATATCATCGGCTTCTTCATGAGCCCTCTCCCCATTTCGCTTGCGCTTTTGGGGAGAGGCAGCATACGTTCCCGCGGCCGCGTCCGTTACACCGAGCCCGATGAACGATCCAATTTTCTTCCGACCCGCGATCCGCCCCAGCCTTGCCGAGGTGGTTGACTGGACCGGTGCCGCGCCGAGCCGCGCGTCGGGCCTGGGCGATCTTTTTATCGAGAATGTCGCGACGCTGGACGAGGCCGGGCCACATTCGCTCGCCTTTTTCGACAAGGCCAAATATCTCGACGATCTCGCCGCGACCCATGCGATGGCCTGTTTCGTCACGCCCCGCTACGCGGCCCGCGTGCCGCCGGCGACCCTGGCGCTGGTGACGGCAACGCCGGCGCGCGACTTCGCTCGTGTGCTGGCGCAGCTTTACCCCGATGCGCTGATTCCCGGGGCGGTGTTCGACTCAAAGGGTGAAAGCCCGGGCGCCGATATCCATCCCGAGGCGCGGCTCGAGCCGGATGTCGTCGTCGATCCCGGCGCCGTCATCGGCCCCTATGCCGAGATCGGTTCCGGCACGATGGTCGGCGCCAACGCGGTGATCGGCCCCAATGTGCGAATCGGGCGCGGCTGCGCGATCGGTCCGGGCGCGTCGATTGCCAATGCGCTCATCGGCAATAGGGTCATCATCCATACCGGCGTGCGGATCGGCCAGGACGGTTTTGGCTACATCGCTGGCCCGAGCGGCCACATCAAGGTTCCGCAGATCGGCCGGGTCATCATCCAGGACGATGTGGAAATCGGCGCCAATACGACGATCGATCGCGGTTCGACGCGGGACACCGTCATCGGCGAGGGCACCAAGATCGATAATCTGGTCCAGATCGGTCATAATGTGCACATTGGCCGGCATTGTCTGATCGTCGCCCAGGCCGGCATTTCGGGCGCGACGGAATTGGGCGATTTCGTCGGTGTCGGTGGTCAGGCGGGCTTTGCCAGCCATCTCGAGATCGGCAACGGCGCGCAGATCGCTGCGCAATCGGGCGTGATCGATGATTTGCCGCCGAAGGCTTGGGTCGGCGGCACGCCGGCGCGGGCCTTCCGGGCCTGGCTGCGCGGCGAAGCCTGGCTCGCACGGGCGGCGGGGCGCCAGCGCGCGCGCAACGAATCTAGGGTAAAGCCAGCCGATGGATGAGAAGGTGGCGAGCGTTCTTGAAGCCTATGACATCGAGCGGCTGCTGAAATCGCTGCCGCATCGCTATCCGTTTCTGCTTGTCGATCGGATCATCGAGGCCAACGGCGACGAGTCCTGCATCGGCATCAAGAATGTCAGCGTGAACGAGCCGCAGTTTCAGGGCCATTTTCCCGAGCGGCCAGTCATGCCCGGCGTGCTGATGATCGAGGGCATGGCACAGACCGCGGGCGCGCTCTGCATCAATGCGGTGGCGGGCGGCATCAAGCCGCCGCTCGTCTATTTCATGACGATCGAGAAGGCGAAGTTCCGCAAGCCGGTGTTGCCGGGCGATCGTATCGAATACCACATGAAGAAGCTCAACCAGCGCCGCACGATCTGGTGGTACAGCGGCCGGGCTCTGGTTGACGGCAATCTCGTCTGCGAGGCGGAAATCTCCGCCATGCTGGTGCTCGAAGCACCCGCCAAGGGCAAATGAACGCGGCTTAGTTCAGGCTCGAAACCCGTGCGCTCTGCGCAATGCCGACCCAGACATTCGGGTTTTCTTGCGACTGGCGCTTCAGGAAGTGGTAGCCGGTTTCGTCCCACGGGCGGATGTCGTCGCGCAGATTGTCGAGGATGAGCTCGCCGCGGCTGGTTTTGACCGTGAGGATCGTGTGGCCTTCGCCGTCGAGATCGCGGACGATGGTCATCAGCAGCGCTTGGCGCGGCAGGCCGGCATCCATGAGCAGTTTGCGCTTCCACAAAGCGTAGATCTTGCAATCGCCCTTGCCGTCCTTCGGATAGTCCCAATGGTCGAGCAGCGTGCCCCAATGGTCGAGATTGGAGATCGGCTGGATGGTGCGATTCACCTGGTGGTTAACGGTGTTTAACAGGTGCCATGCGGCCGGCGTGAGCGTGACCTCGGTGGCGGGCAGGATCGGCTGATTGCATTCCTGCGGTTCGCGGCCGCAGAAATCGACCCAGCCGTAAGGGACGGAGGTCGGCCCCGTCAGCATCGCATCGCTCGCCCGCAGCTCCTTGGTCCCGCCGCTCTGCGCATAGGCGAGCGAAAAGCCCGCAATGCCCAGCGCGATCCAGAGAACCCGAAAGATGCCATTGAAACCCATGGCCACTCACCCCAAGCCCGGAGCGGGACGGTTCCCGCGCTCGTCATGGGGCAATCTGCCGGGCGGCCTTTTGCCGGGGCGGCAATCGAAAAGCTAGAATTTTATCGATCGGGCGGTTTTTTCTGGCGCGCGGCCGCCGTGGTAAACGAAGACCGACCTAGCGCACGCCGCGCCGATCATGGTCTATGCGCGGGGCGTCCATGAGCGGAAGGGATGAAATGATCAAAGCAGTCGTCGTGCATGAGGTCGGCGGACCGGGCGTCATGCATATCGAAGAGGTCGAGATGCCGAAGCCGGGGCCGGGCGAGGCGCTGGTGCGCAATCACGCGATCGGACTCAATTATATCGATATCTATTTCCGCTCCGGCGCCTATCCGCCGCCGCATTTGCCCTTCGTCCCCGGCAATGAGGCGGCCGGCGAGGTCATCGAAATCGGCAAGGGCGTCAAGGAGGTCAAGGTCGGCGATCGCGTCGCCTATACGAGCCATCTTGGCGCCTACGCGGAAGCAACCGCGATCAAGGCGGGCCGGCTCGTCAAATTGCCCAAGGCGATCTCCTACAAGACCGGCGCGGCCATGATGCTGAAAGGCCTCACGGCGCAATATCTTCTGCGCCGCACCTACAAGGTGAAGAAGGGCGACACGATCCTCGTCCATGCGGCGGCGGGCGGTGTCGGGCTCATTCTCTGCCAATGGGGCAAGGCGCTTGGCGCGCATGTCATCGGCACGGTCGGCTCGCCGGAGAAGGCCAAGCTCGCCAAAAAGGCGGGCGCCAAACAGGTGATCCTCTATCGCGAGGAAAATTTCGTCGAGGCGGTGAAGACGATCACCAAGGGCAAGCTGTGCGATGTCGTCTACGATGGTGTCGGCAGGGACACGTTTCCCGCCTCGCTCGATTGCCTGCGGCCCCTAGGCCTGCTGGCGAGTTTCGGCTCCGCCTCAGGGCAGATCGAAAACTTCAATCTCGGGCTGCTCGCACAGAAGGGCTCGCTCTTCGTCACGCGGCCGTCGCTTAACACTTACGCAGCGAAGGACGAGGACCTGCACAAGATGGCGCGCGATCTCATACGTGTCGTCTCCGACGGGACGGTGAAAATTCCTTATGTCACGCGGCCGCTCGCCGACATTGTCGCAGTGCACGAGGCGCTTGAATCGCGTGCGACGACCGGCGCGACCGTGCTGATCCCCTAAACAAAATGGCCGGGGAAATCCCCGGCCATCTTTTTCCCTCGCGGCGAAGCTGCTGCTTATTGCAAGCCCTTCAGGTGCTTGTTGCATTCGCTGTAATAGCCGCCGCCCTTCTCGATCCATTTAAGGCCACCGTTGGCGCCAGTGGGCTTGTTGGCGCGATATTGGTCGTCGCAGGTCTTGAACCGTGCCCGGCCCGGCGAGAGATCCTTATATTGCGGCGAGATGGCGTTGGGGAACACGATATTGCCCGTCGCGACTGGCGGCGGGGCGCTCGGCGTCGTGGCCTCGTTCTCATGATGCCACCAATGCTTCTTCTTCGGCGCTGCCTCGGTCGTTGCGGCCGGAGGCGGTGCGGAGGTTGTCGCGGCCGGCGGGGGCGCGGAGGTCGTTGCCGGCGGCGGGGCCGAAGTCGTTGTCGCAGCGCCACCACCCTTCAGATCGGCCGCGCACTGCTTGTAGAACTGGTTCCAGGTTTCGCCGTTGAGCGAATTCGCCGCTTTCGCGGCTTGGTATTTCTCGCTGCACTGCTTCTGGATCGATTCGGCCTGTGCCGCACTGCCAAAAGCAAAACCGGCAATCACGGCGAGGCCGGCAATCGAGACAGCCGGACGCCAAACGGACTTCAACATCAATTCCTCCTCATGATGGGCGCGCATCGCCCGCGCCGGCGAGAAAAGCCGAATACTTGTGCGTGGAAAGTAAATCGTGCCGATGAACTGGCGCTGAACATGAAGCTTTGGCGCTTGCCTTAGCTGCCGACAGCGTCGTTGACGCATTTCTTGGTAAAGCTGGTCTTTGCCGCGCCGTGCAGCTTCTTGTCGGCGGCACTCAGATCGCAGCTCGCGTGCGCGTCCTTCTCGCACTTTTTCATGAAGCTTGTCAGCGCCGCGCCATGCAGATTCTTCTCGGCAGCACGCGAATGACAGGTCGCCATCTGCGCCGAAGCGGCTCCGGCAATGAGCGACAGCATCAGAGCGAACGAAAGAATTTTCGTCATTTTTTCCTCACAGCGGCAGAACCTTCGACTCGAATAGAAAAAATTATGCGCCGCCGGGTTTTCGGGTCAATCGGCGCGGCTCACGAAATGTGCCGTGCCGCACCTGGTTGAGCCCCTTTTGCTGCGCAGCAAGCGCCGATGAGGCTCGGCGTATCCCAGCGCCCACCGCCCCTGTTCTGGCCCTCGGCATAGCGACGGCAAAGCCGAAGTTCGGACCTCTCCATCCGCCGGAATTGCGCCCCCCTTTGGAAATGACGTGGAGGACGGCCTCGGCATCAAGCCCGGCGCGGACGGTCTAGAAGGGGGCCTTGTCCGCCTTCTTGAAATCCGCCGTCACGTCGCCGGAGAGGTCGATATTGTCCGGATCGAGAACCATAACCGGCGCGCCAGGCGAGAGATCGAATTTCTCAAGCTCGGCCCAGATGAGGTTCGGCGCCGTCGACAATTCGAAGAAATAGCGCCGGTCGGTGAGGTCGATCGCGGTGCGATATTCGGTGTTGTAGATGCCGAAATTCTCATAGGGTGCGCCGAACGGCACCGAGACGTTGCGAGCGATGGCGAGAACGCCGGCGATCGCTTGGCGTTCGTTCTTCGGCTCCGGCAACATGGCTGCATAATAGGAAGCGCGCTGGAAGCGGGCGCGCGGATTGACGTTGCCGGGCAGGGGCAGGTCGCTGTTCGGATGCGAGAAGTCGAGTTTCTTCAGCAAAGCCAGCTGCTGGTCGTAGGTCGGATCGTTGGTCATGACCTGATATTGCCGGCCATGATGGATCATGGGCTTGCCGTCGATATATTCGATGATCGCGGAATCGCCGCTCGCGTCCTCGAGCGCCAGATGCACGTTCGCCTTGTGGCCGCGCGCCTCTGCCGGCACGATCTGGATTTTGTCGAGCAGGCCCAGCGCCTCGTCGACGTTCGCCGCATTGTCGATGACATATTGCAGCCAGAGCCCCGCATGCACGGCGGGCTTGCTCGGGTCGCGCGGACCGAAATCAGCGACGTCGAGATAGAGCATGTGCCCTGCAAGACCGCGCTCGTTGAGACTGTCGGCGGTCCCGATCCCATAGATCGTCACGCCGATGCTTCCATATTTGGAGGTCCAGATCGCCGGATTGTCCTTCACGATTTGGTCCGGCCCGACATAACCGCCGTTATGCGCAAGGCCGCGCGGAAAGACCGTCAGGATCGGCTCGGTCGATTCCGGCCAGTCCATGGTGCGGCCGACGACGACGGCCAGCTTATTGTTGTTCCATAAGATGCGCGTGCAGCTTTGCGCCGGTTGCAGAGCGGCGGCGAAGCCGAAGACGGCGGCAGTAAAGCCGAAAGCGATCGTCTTGAGAGCCATGTCAACCTCGTTCGCGCAAGCGCGGGCCTGCGAGGAGCTTGATTAGACTTGGCGTTTATGAAGAGACCTTGATGTGGATCACGACAATTTTGGCTTGGAGCCGAGATCGTGCGGAAAGGGCTTGGGCGAGGCGACGGAGTTGATCTGGGGTTCCGGGTGCGCGACGTTGCTTCCCCTATGTTC
Source organism: Methylovirgula sp. (assembly GCA_031291555.1). Taxonomy (GTDB): domain Bacteria; phylum Pseudomonadota; class Alphaproteobacteria; order Rhizobiales; family Beijerinckiaceae; genus Methylovirgula. The sequence continues at coordinate 14,282 of JARLIV010000152.1, forward strand.
AAGGAAAAGCCACATCCGGCGCAGTAGCGCGAAGACGCGCGGATGTTTCTTGAGCGACGTCTTGATCCGGGAGCACAGCGCCTGCTTCACCGCCAGAATTTGCCCTTTCGCACTGAGCGGCAGCACAATGTCGAAGAGCGGCACGGTCGTGTCGCAATAGGTCGTCTTATAACGCGCTTCACCGATGCCGAGATCGAAACTCGTGCGGCCCTTGGCGCATTGCGTGGCGACAAGCTTCGTGAGCAGAAGATCGCCGGGGCTCGATTTGGCGATCAAAGGGTCGCAGTCGAACGAATTGACCATGGCGCTGAAACGGCCATGGTGCCCGGCGCCGATGTAAGTCGCGATAATGCGGTCGCCAAGGCTCAAGCCATGGAGTTCGAGCCAGGGCTTACCGGCGGCCGTCCGCTGGCGGCTCAGCCGATCGAAGAAGGCGCGCATCGCGGTGGCGGCGAAATCCGCGGCAATGGACTTTTCGGCGCAGCGCCGAATTTTCTCGTCGAAAAACGTGTCAAGAATCTTGCGTGCAAGCTGCGGATCTTCGCCGGTGATCAGCGTGAGCTGATCCATCTGGGCCAGGCGGTTCTCTTTCTTGCGCAATTTTTTGCGCGTATCCTTGGAGAGCTTCGCAGCGAGGAAGGATTCGCCGTCGGCGGCGAGCTTGGTGGCATAGGCAAAGCTCGGGCTCGCGCGGTGCGGCAGCAGCGCCAGCGGGTTGCGCATCCCGCCCCATTCGAAGGGCTGGTTCTTCAGAACGAAAATATCGGGTGTTTCCGGCCCTAGCGCGGCGGCGGCGGCGTGGAGCAGTGCGCGCACATCCGCAGCAGAAAAATTTGTGCCGGGGCGAAACAGTCCGAGATTGAAATTCGTTTCCTTGCCGCCAAGAAAGGATGCGACGCGAAATCCGCGATAGCGTTGCAGGCCGAGACAGAGCAGGGCAACCGTTCGGCCTTGCCGATCCTTGGCGGCGATGAAGAGCGGCGTGATCTTGCGCGCGGCGCCGAGCGTTTCGAGCCAGGGCAGCAAAAATGCGCGGGTCTGGTAGACTGAAACTGGCGCAAGCGCCTCAAGCTCCGCCCAGTCGGCTTCGATCGCGGCGGCCGCGCGATGGACTTCGACTTTGGCAAAAGCCTGACCAAGCACCTCTTCCGCGAGCGAAAGGCGCCGAAGATGCGACGATGGAATATACTCGACTACGCTAGACAAATACGCTGCCCCGACCGTTAAAGCTGTTACAAAGAGCTAGCAACGAAAGGTCAACGACATCTTGTGATCATAGCAAACTTTACCCGGGGCGCCATGTGAGCACAACGAAGCATCGCATAATTTCTTCTGGTTTTGGTTTTTTTCGCCGGACGCGATTGCATCAGCTTGCGGCTGCCGTCACGCGCGGGGCGGGCGCGATCCTGATGTTTCATCAGGTGCGGCCGTGGGTTGCGCGCGATTTCGCGCCGAACCGGCTGCTGGAGATCACGCCCGATTTTCTCGATGCGGTTCTTACGCGTCTCAAAGCGCTGGGCTTCGCCATCGTCGATCCCGACAGTGCGTTAACCATGATTGCAGCGCGCAACGAGCAGCCCTTTGCCGTGCTCACATTCGACGACGGCTATAAGGATACGCGCGACTTTGCTTTGCCGATCCTCGAAAAGCACGCCGCGCCGTTTACCATGTATGTCACCACTGGCTTTGCCGAACGCACCGCACGTCTGTGGTGGATCGAGCTTGAGGAGGCGATCGCCCGCCTGTCGCGCATCCGTGTTTCTGTGGGAAGCCGCGTTCTCGATCTGCCCGCGGCGAACGCGGCGGAGAAGAGCGCCGCCTTCGCGACTCTCTATCAAGTTTTGAACGCGGGCTCGGAGGCGGATTTGCTCACCGTCATCGCTGGTCTTGCACGCGAGGCGGGCGTCGATCCGCAATCGATTCCGCGCGAGCTTTGCCTTGACTGGGCGGGGATCGAGGCCATGGCCAAGCATCCGCTTTGCACGATTGGCGTTCATACACTGACGCATCCACGTCTCGCCAAGCTGAGCGAAGACGCGATGCGTGAGGAGCTCGCCGGCAGCCGCGCGATCATCGAGGCGCATATTGGCAAGCCGGCGCTGCATCTCGCTTATCCTGTCGGCAATCCGGCCGCGGCGGGGACGCGCGAATTTCAGGCGGCGGAAGAACTCGGGTTCAAGAGCGCGGTGACGACGCGGCCGGGCATGATCTTCCCCGCGCATGACACGCGCCGCTTAGCGCTGCCGCGGCTCTCGATCAACGGCAATTGGCAATCGCTCGATTTCGTCGAGATCCTTCTCTCCGGCGCGCCGTTCGCGTTGTGGAACAGAGGAAGGCTGGTCGCATAGGGACTCAGCTAATTCCGTGAGTGTTCCCCTCTCCCCGCTTGCGGGGAGAGGGTTAGGGTGAGGGGCCAGGAGATGTTGCACCATGTGGCCAACGCCCTCGCCCCTCACCCCAGCCCTCTCCCCATTTCGCTGCGCTCATGGGGAGAGGGAGCGGGCTAATCCTGCTCCATCCATTTGATGAGCGGCATCAGCGGCAGCACCCAGGCGAGCCCGAGCACGGCATAAGCGAGAAATTGCACAAAGCCCGGCGCGTGCTGGATCGCCGGCGCCTGCGCGACGACCATGGCAATTAGCGCATAGACAAGCACGAAGGCGAGCATTAGGACGCTGCCAAAGAATTTGCGCTGGCTTTTGCGCAAGACATCCTCCCGAGCATGGTCCGAAAAAGTTGTATGACTTTTTCGATGAAGGACATGCTCCAACATATTAAATCGGCCAATGAGCGTTCTCACTTCCACAAATTCCGCCGCAGCGAAAGCCGTCCCGTCCTACTCCCGCGCCATCCAAATCTGGCTTTGGATCGTCGCGGCGCTGATTTTCACCATGGTCGTCGTTGGCGGCGCGACGCGGCTGACGGAATCGGGCCTATCGATCACCGAATGGCATCCGATCTCTGGCGTCATTCCGCCGCTGAGCTATGAGGCCTGGATCGCTGAGTTCGATAAATTCAAGCAAATTCCGCAATATAAGGCAATTTTCTCAAATCTTGATTTAAATGGCTTCAAGTTCATTTTCTTCTGGGAATGGAGCCATCGGCTGCTTGGCCGGGTCATCGGCCTTGCCGTCGCGCTGCCGCTTGTCTTCTTCTGGGTGCGCGGCGCGCTGACGCGGGATTTGAAGTTCAAGCTTGTCGGCCTTCTGACGCTCGGCGGCCTCCAGGGCTTTGTCGGCTGGTGGATGGTCTCCTCCGGCCTTGTCAACCGGATCGAGGTCGCGCAGGAGCGGCTCGCGACGCATCTGCTGCTCGCCTCGATCACCTTCGCCGCGACGGTCTGGATCGCCTCATCGCTCGCTCCCAGCAATGCGGTGCGCTCGGAGCGTTGGCAGCGGTTCTTCGCCGGCGCGATCGTGCTCGTGACTTTGCTGCAGATTTTTCTCGGTGCCCTGGTCGCGGGCCTGCGGGCCGGACGCGCCTATAATACCTGGCCGTTGATGGATGGGCATTTCGTGCCGGACGTACTGATGCTGCTTCAGCCCTGGTGGCGCAATTTCGTCGACAATATCGCCACGGTCCAATTCCAGCATCGGATGGTCGCCTACACGCTGCTGGCGCTCGCCATCGTTCAAGCAATTGTGACCTGGCGCGCGGCGCCCGGCAGCCGGGCGGCGCGGCGCTCGCTGCATTTCGCCGGGCTCGTGACTCTGCAAGCCGCGCTCGGCATCGTCACGCTGCTGCTCGTCGTGCCACTCTGGGCGGGCCTCGTGCATCAGGCTTTCGCCATGCTCGTGCTGCTTGCCAGCGTGCGCTATCTGCAGGGGCTGGAGGCGGGCAAGCAAAACGCGCTGGCGCGGCCCTAAACCGGCGGGATGCCGAGCCGCGCGATCTCGATCTTCGGGCAATGATCCATCACCACGTCGAGGCCACGGGTACGGGCTTTTTCTGCTGCGGCTTCGTTGATGACGCCAAGCTGCATCCAGATGACTTTCGGCAGCGGCGCGAGTGCCAGCGCCTCGTCGACCACCGCGCCGGCGGCCTCCGAATTGCGGAAGATGTCGACCATGTCGATGGGGAAGGGCACGTCGGCGAGGCGGGCATAGACCGGCGCGCCGTGGATCACCTGTCCGGCAAGCCCCGGATTGACGCCGGCCGCGCGATAGCCATGCCGCAGCAGGAAGGCGAAGACGCCGATGGAAGGACGCGCCGGATTGGCGGAGAGGCCGACGAGGGCGATCGTGCGCACGCTTTGCAGAATTTCCCGCAGCTTATCGTCCGAGGTGGGGGCGTTGTGAGGTATCATAATACCATATCACAAATCTGACTGTTTTTTCTTCTATTTTCCGGCATAAGCGATTGACGAACTGCGCCTAGCCGCGTAGAAGCACGGCCTTCGGCGCAAGCCCATTTCCACGAGTTTACTATGTACGGCAAGACACATTCGACCAAGACGGCCGACGTCCAGAAAAACTGGATTTTGATCGACGCCAAGGGCCTCGTCGTCGGCCGGCTCGCTTCGCTCATCGCGCTGCGTCTGCGCGGCAAGCACAAGGCGACCTTCACGCCGCATATCGACGACGGCGACAACATCGTCGTCATCAATGCGGACAAGGTGGTTCTCACCGGCCGCAAGTATGACGACAAGGTCTATTACCATTACAGCGGCTTCCAGGGCGGCATCAAAGAGCGCTCGGCGAAGTTTATCCTCGAAGGCCGCTTCCCGGAGCGGATCATCGAGAAGGCGGTGGAGCGCATGCTGCCGCGCGGCCCGCTCGGCCGCAAGCAGCTCGGCAATCTGCGCGTCTACAAGGGGGCGGAGCATCCGCACGTGGCGCAGAATCCGGTGACGCTCGACGTCGCCAGCCTCAATCGCAAGAATGCAAGGAGCGCCTGAACATGGCGGAATCTCTGTCCTCGCTGCAGGATTTGAAGGCGGCGACCCTCGAGGCGCAGCCGGCGGCGCCCGTCCATGTCCAGAAGCTCGACAAGCTTGGCCGCGCCTATGCCACCGGCAAGCGCAAGGACGCGGTCGCCCGCGTCTGGATCAAGCCCGGCACCGGCAAGGTGACGGTCAACGATCGCCCGCTCGAAGTCTATTTCGCCCGGCCGGTTCTGCGGATGATTCTGCAGCAGCCGCTCGGCGTCGCCAAGCGCACCGGCCAATATGACGTGACGGTGAGCGTTGCCGGCGGCGGCCTCTCGGGCCAGGCAGGCGCGGTGCGCCATGGCCTCTCCAAGGCGCTGACCCATTACGAGCCGGATCTTCGCCCCGTGCTGAAGCACGAAGGCTTCCTGACGCGCGACTCCCGCGTCGTCGAGCGCAAAAAATACGGCAAGAAGAAAGCCCGCCGCAGCTTCCAGTTCTCGAAGCGCTGATTATCTTGCGGCTTCATGCGGCTGCCATGCAGCCGCATGACTATGTTGTGGGATAGGCTCGGGACGGCGGATATGGGTGCGCGCGTCTTTATCGACGGACAATCGGGTACGACGGGCCTGGGCATCCAGGCCCGGCTGGAATCGATTCCGCAAATCACTCTCGCCGAACTGCCGCCGGCCGAGCGCAAGAATCCGGCGGCCAAGGCCGACATCCTGCGCAGCGTCGATCTCGCCATTCTCTGTCTGCCGAACGCGGCGGCGGAGGAGAGCGTCGCGCTCATCGCTAGCCTCGGCAATGCGGCGCCGCGCATCCTCGATGCCTCGACCGCGCATCGCGTTGCGCCCGGTTGGGTCTATGGCTTCCCCGAGCTTGCCGCCGGGCAGGAAGACAAGATCAGGACCGCCCAGCGCGTCGCCAACCCCGGCTGCTATGCGACCGGCGCCGTTGCGCTGCTGCGCCCGCTCGTCGATGCAGGGCTGATCCCCGCCGATTTTCCGATCACGATCAACGCCGTCTCGGGTTATTCCGGCGGCGGCAAGACGATGATCGCCGATTTCGAGTCGGGACAGGCGCCGCATTTCGAGCTTTATGCGCTCGATCTCGAGCACAAGCACATTCCCGAGATCGTGGCCTATGGCGGCCTCACGCGGCGCCCGTTGTTCGTGCCGAGCGTCGGCGATTTCGTGCAAGGCATGCTCGTCTCGATCCCGCTCTTCCTCGACGACTTGCCGGAAAAGCCCGAGGCGGCGGAGCTGCAAGCGGCGCTGGCCGCGCATTATGCCGAGACCGCCTATATCCGCGTGCTGCGTCCGGACAACGAAACGAAGCTCGAGCCGGAATCTCTCAATGGCAGCAACGATCTCGAATTGCGTGTCTTCGCCAATCCGGCGCAGCGCCAGGCCGTGCTCGTCGCCAAGCTCGACAATCTCGGCAAGGGCGCTTCCGGCGCCGCCGTGCAGAATCTGCGGCTGATGCTGGGGTTGGACGAGTAGGCAGCGCGACAGTTCTCGACTTTTCATCCTTCGAGATGCACGCTGCGCGTGCTCCTCAGGATGAGGGAAGCGCTTCATTCCCTCACATCCCTCACCCTGAGGGGCGCCGAAGGCGCGTCCCGAAGGATGGGTGTGCGCTCCGAAAGGATGCAAATACGAAGACAAACTTTGTAGTTTACCTTCGTAGATGTTAGGCTGCGCGCATGATGGAAAAGCGCGCAGATTCCGAACTCGCCCGCGGCGTCAAACTGAGCACTTGGCCACTGCCCGCTCAATGGCTCGTCCTCGCGAGCGCGACGGCTGCCATCGTCGCGGCTCTGTCGCATGTGCACCTTCCCGCAGCGCTGATGCTCGGGGCGATGATCGCGGCGATTTCCGTCGCGGCGCAGGACGCCCGCATCCGTTTGCCGAACCTCGCCTTCATTCTCGCGCAGGGCCTTATCGGCTGTCTCGTCGCCCGCGCGCTGAAACCGTCGATCCTCTCGGAGATCCGGGCCGACTGGCTCTTGTTTTTCGTAGCCGTCGTTTCGGTCATTCTCGCGGCCAGCTTCCTTGGCTGGCTGCTGGCACGCAGCCGCGTTCTGCCTGGCTCGACGGCGCTCTGGGGATCGTTCCCCGGTGCGGCGACGGTGATGGCGCTGATGGCCGAAGCCTATGGCGCCGACATCCGCCTCGTCGCCCTCATGCAATATCTGCGTGTCGTTCTTGTCGCCGCGACAGCGTCGATCGTCGCGGCGGTCTGGACGCCCGGCGGGGGCGCGTCCGCGCCAATCAATTGGTTTGCGCCCGTCGCGCCGCTGCCCTTCGTCGAAACTTTGCTGCTCGCCTTCGGCGGCGCGCTGATCGCGCCGAAGCTGCGTATTCCCGCAGGTTCGCTGCTGCTGCCGCTCGTCATTGGCGCGGTGCTGGGCGACTTGGGTGTGATGACGATCGAACTGCCGCCATGGCTGCTTGCCGCCAGCTACGCCGTGGTCGGCTGGAGCATCGGCCTACGTTTCACCCGGCCGATCCTCGTCTATGCGCTGCGTGCGCTGCCGCGCATTGCCCTGGCCATTGTCGCGCTCATTGCGATTTGCGCACTGTTCGCCGTCGTTCTTGCAAAGGCGGCGCATGTCGACATGCTGACCGCTTACCTTGCGACAAGTCCCGGCGGAGCAGACTCGGTCGCCATCATTGCCGCCTCGAGCAAAGTCGATGTCCCGTTTGTGATGGCACTCCAGATGGCACGCTTCGTTATAATCCTGGTGATCGGGCCGCGCCTGGCACGGTTTGTTGTCGAGCTGACCGGATTCTCGGAGACGGGCCATGAATCCAAAGGTTGAGCGCGCACTGGGAACCTTATTGCGCGGCGCGCGCGCTGACGAAAAATATCTCGCCTTCAACGATCCGCGCTTTGCTGCCGCGCCGGCCAGCATCAACCTGACGAGCTCGGTCTTCGTCAACGGCGGCCCGATGCCGAAGCGCTATGCCGGGACAGGGGTCGGCGACAATATCTCGCCGCCGCTCGGCTGGAGCGATCTGCCCGCCGCGACGCGCGAACTCGTACTTATTATGCAGGACCCGGATGCGCCATTGCCGCGGCCCGTGACGCATGTGGCGGTGACCGGCATTCCGATCGGCTGGACCGGGCTCGCGGAGGGCGCGCTGGCGCCGAACGCTAGGCCACCGCTGGCTTTCGCGCGCGGCACGTTCGGGCAGATCGGCTATGCCGGACCGCGGCCGGTGCTCGGCCACGGTCTTCACCGCTACGTGTTTCAGATTTTCGCGCTCGGACGCAAGTTGGCGCTGCCGCCGCAGCCGAAGCTCGAACTGGTGCTCGCCGCCATCGCCGAGACGATTCTGGCGCGTGGGGTTTTGGTTGGGACGTATGAAAGGGCTTGATATCGCCCCCGTCAAATTAGCACCGCTCTTTCCATCGACATGCCCGGCCTTGTGCCGGGCATCCACGCGGTAACATCACAACGACATTACAATCATTGAAGCAATGTCTCGGCATGGATGGCCGGGTCAAGCCCGGCCATGACGCTGAATCATTGTAGATTGCTCACAGCCCCCGCCGCCAAGCGATGACTTCGGCGCGCTGTTCGCCGAGGCCCTCGCCGCCGAGCGTCACGACATCGCCCGGCTGCAGATAGACCGGCGGTTTCATGCCCATGCCGACACCGGGCGGCGTGCCGGTGACGATCACGTCGCCGGGCTCCAGCACCAGGAAATGCGAGAGATAAGAGACGAGCTTGCGGACGTTGAAGATCATCGTCTTCGTATTGCCAGTCTGGCGGCGCTCGCCGTTGACATCGAGCCAGAGGCCGATGCGCTGCGGATTGGGGATTTCGTCGCGAGTCACGAGCCAGGGGCCGAGCGGGCCGAAGGTCGGCGCGCCCTTGCCCTTGCCCCATTGGCCGCCGCCGCGATCAATCTGGAAGCCGCGCTCCGAAACGTCGTTGGCGAGCGCATAGCCGGCGACATGATCGAGCGCGGCGCGCTCGCTGATGTAATGCGCACGCGCGCCGATGATGATCGCCAGCTCGACTTCCCAATCGAGCTTCTCACCGCCCTTCGGCTGGATGATCGGATCTTGCGGGCCACTGATCGAATTCGACGCCTTGAAGAAGACGATCGGCTCCTTCGGGATCGGCGCGCCGGCTTCGGCGGCGTGATCGGCATAGTTCAGCCCGATGCCGATGAAATTCACCGGCCGCGCGACCGGAGCAGCGAGCCGCGGCCGGCCACGCACGATCGGCAGGCGCGAGAGGCGCGTGCGCGCCAGCTTCTCGAGATATTTGTCGCCAAGATATTCGCCGGTGAAATCGGGCACGATAGCGCTGACGTCACGGATCTTGCCGTTGGGATCGATGAGCCCCGGCTTTTCCTTGCCCGGCTGTCCGTAACGCACAAGTTTCATGTTCTTATCCCCAATCGATGAATGTCAGATTTCCCATAGCGCGCTTTCCGGCCAGATGGAAACATCTGGTCGGTAAGAAATCGCGCTAAATCAAAATATTGGAGCGTGTTCTGAGGGCCGGGGGCGCGGTCAGCCCTTGACCCGCACATAGGTGCCCGGCGCATCGCAGAGCGGCATCAGCTTGTCGCCCCCCGGCTCGCGCGCCGGAACTTTCTCCGGCGCCTGCGCGGCGATCCAGGCAGCCCAGTCCGGCCACCAGCTACCGGGAGTTTCTTTCGCGGCTTTCAGCCAATCTTCGTAAGTTTCCGAAAGCGTACCGCCCGTCCAATATTGATATTTCGGCTTCGCCGGCGGGTTGATGACCCCGGCGATATGGCCGGAGCCGGCGACGACGAAACGCACGTCGCCGCCGAACAATATCATCCCGGGGAAGATGGAGCTTGCCGGCGCGATATGGTCCTCGCGCGTCGCCAGGCTGTAGA
>JARLIV010000153.1 GCA_031291555.1 Methylovirgula sp.
ACCATCGCAACGGTCCTCAAATCGCTCGGCTACGCAACCGGGCAATTCGGCAAAAACCACCTCGGCGACAAAAACAAATATCTGCCGACCTTGCACGGCTTCGACGAATTTTTTGGCTATTTGTATCACCTCGATGCGATGTCGGACCCTTATTGGTTCGACTATCCGCAGGATTGGCTCGACAAATACGGGCCGCGCGATTTGGTTCATTGCTATGCGACCGATGTGGATGATCCGACTGAAATGCCACGCTGGGGTCGCGTCGGGAAGCAGCGGATAGTCGACGAAGGCCCCCTCGCGCCCTTCCCGAATATGACCGCCGATCACCAGTTCTGGCAAAAGGGCCGCCCCGCCAAATACGACATGGAAACCTTCGACGGCGTGCTCGTCGATCACGCCACGGGATTCATGGACAAAGCCAAACAGGACGGCAAGCCATTCTTCATCTGGCACAATACGACGCGTATGCACGTCTTTACGTACCTGTCGGAAAAATATCAGGCGTTGATGAACTACGACAGCAATTACAACGTCGAAGAAGCCGGCATGGCCCAATTGGACGATTGCGTCGGTGCGTTGCTGAAGCATTTGGATGATATCGGCGAGGCCGACAACACGATCGTCGTCTTCACCACGGACAACGGCGCGGAAGTCTTCACCTGGCCCGATGGCGGCATGACGCCATTCCGCTCGACGAAAGGCACCGTATTCGAAGGCGGCTTCCGCGTGCCCGCGATTATCCGCTGGCCGGGAAAGATAAAGCCGGGTTCGGTCGAGAACGGCATCTTTTCAGGTCTCGATTGGCTGCCGACCTTTGCGGCCGCGGCCGGCAATCCGAACATCAACGAGCAATTGCTCGCGGGCGTGCAACTCGGCGAGCGTACCTACAAGAACCATCTGGACGGCTATAATCAGATGGATTTGTTGACGGGCAGCGGCCCGTCGGCTCGGCACGAAATATTCTACTTCGGTGAGGCGCAACTTGGCGCCATCCGCATTGACGATTTCAAGTTCCAGTTCATCCAGCAACCCTATGGATGGCCGGGCGAGAAGGTGACGACGGATATGCCGACCATCGTCAACCTTCGGCAGGATCCGTTCGAGCGGACGCCCTCCGTTCGCGGCGAGACGCTCAATGACTTGGGCGGCGGCTATATGAACGACTTCCTCGCGCGCGAATTCTGGCGCTTCGTGCTCGTGCAGCAGAAGGTCGCAGCCCTGGCGCAAACGGCCATCGAATATCCGCCAATGCAAGCTCCCGCGTCATTCAATCTCCAGGCGCTCAAAGCCAAAATCGAAGAAGTGATCAAGAGCCGCGAAGGACAATAGCGCAACGGGAACGCGCCCCACGCGCCTGTCCTGATATCTTGCTTCGGCGGACTTCGCCCGCCGAAGCGCGGATTTGGCTCATGAGCCGCAAAAGCCCATTGGCAGCTACCTAGGGCGGCTGATTTTCCCACTGCATAAGTGTGTGGCGACTGTTTTCAGCGCGGAAATTGCCGCGTCGGGGATAGCTCCAGCGATTTTACAGAACTTTTGCGGACATAATATTCCAGCGCCGGATCGGCGGCCAGGCAGAATTCAAGCGGGAAAGGTTGATCCGGCCCCGTCCCGACAAAATTGAGCCTTTTTTGTCGCCAATAAGCGGTCCATTCAAAGCTTCGTGAAGCTTTTCGAGAGTCGAGGCCTTGCGGGCCCCTGGCTATAGAGGAGAAATGATGCTTTCTGCGAACCGCAAATTGACACTGAATATTACGAAAATCTGCGGCGCCCTTGCCGCGGCTCTCGTCTCGATCACCATCCTGTCGTCATCGGCGATGGCCTTTACTTGCGACGACGTTCGCGGCCTGAGCCGTGCGGAGCAGGATTATTGGGTGAAACGGCTCAACATCTCCACGACGGAGCGGCGCCAGATCTGGGGCGCCTGCTATCGCGATTACCGCCCCGGCCTTCAGGCGCAATTGGTCCGCCGCTGACCGGCCGCTTAAGCGTCCGACGCGGAGCGCGGGCGCTTATCGGCAATTCCCGCATCGGCCAGGACGGCGGCGAAATCGACCTTCGATAATTGCATCGCCGCCATCGTCCGGCTGTGGACGTTGAGCTTGCGGAAGATTTCGGTGATATGCGCCTTCACCGTCGTCTCACCGACGCTAAGTTCATGCGCGATCTGCTTGTTGAGCTTGCCTTGGCGCAGCATTTCGAGCACGCGCAATTGCTGCGGCGTCAGCGTTTTGAGGCGCGCGGCGACGCTCGGCCCCTCGCTGGCCGGCGATGGCGCATCGGGCGCATACCATTCCGGCACGTAGACCATGCCGTTCATGACATTACGGATGGCGGCAGCCAGTTCCGGTTTGCGCACGGATTTCGGAATGAAGCCGGCGACGCCGCAGGCCAAAGCCTCGCCGACGATGCGGCTGTCCTCGAGCCCCGAAACAACTACGACCGGCAAGCGTGGGCGCTGCCGCCGCAGGGCCAGAAGCCCCTCGAAGCCGCGCGTACCCGGCATCGACAGATCAAGCAACAGAAGATCGATGTTCTCCTCCGTTTCGAGGATCTTCTGCGCCGCCTCGATCGAACTCGCCTCCAAAATCTCCGCAACGGGAAATGCGAGATGGATGGCGTTCTGCAGCGCTTCGCGAAACAGCGGGTGATCGTCGACGATTAAAAATCGCTCCAGCATCGTCTGCCCCAATCGCTTGGTCTCCGCACATATAACATCCGGCACGAGCATTCTAAAAAGTCCCTGTTGGCGCGGGCGCCGCAGCGCTCAACCCTCACACCGGCGGGGCGTGAACATCATAAAAGCCGGCACGCTGCGCGCCATTGGACTTTTGGCGTATGAAAGCGGGCGCAAGCCCCCTTGCGGCCCGATGCCGAGTCTGGCCCGCCTCAGCTCTTGCGCAGAAGATGGGCGATCAGTGAGCGCATCTCGGCCGGCTTCACCGGCTTCAGCATGATCTCGCAGCCGGCGCTCTGCACCACCCTGGCGACCTCCGGCGTGCGATCGGCCGTCACGACGATGGCGGGAAGCCGGGCGCCGAAAACCTTGCGCAGCAGGCGTACGGACTTGAGGCCGGTCTCGCGATTGTCGAGATGATAATCCGCGAGAACGATATCCGGCGGCGCCCCGCCAGCCAGATCGCTGGCCTCGCTGAAATTGCGAACCGCCCGCGTCTCGCACCCCCATTGCTTCAGCAAGGTCACCATGCCGGCCGCGACTGCCGGATCGTTTTCGACGATGACGACGCGCGCCGACAATTTCACCTGCTGCGCCGGCGACTGGCTGGCCCGCCCCGCCTGACGCGCCAGCGCCGCGACCCGCTTTGCGAGCAATCCGAAACATGAGCCGCGCCCCTCGACCGAGCGCAAGAAAAGCTCGTGGCCAAGCGCGGCACTCATGCGCCGCACAATCGAGAGCCCGAGGCCGAAGCCGAGGCTTCCGTCGCGCTCCGAGGCTTCGCCGCGTTCGAACTCCTGGAAGATCACCTCCCGCTCGCGCGCGGCAATGCCGGGCCCGGTATCATAGACGGCGATGCAGACATCGGCGCCACGCGGCCGCGCGCACACCAGCACATGCCCCACATGGGTGTAACGGACCGCATTGGCTGCCAGATTCTGCACGATCCGCCGCAGCATGAGCGGATCGGACATCACCCACATGCGCGTCGGCCGGTAGCGCAGCGAAACTCCCTTGGCGACAGCCAGCGGCAAGAGACCGACGACGACGGAATTGAAAATCTCGTTGAGATCGACGGGCTGCACATTCGGCCGGAGCGCGCCGGATTCAAGCCGCGATAGATCGAGAATCGTGCGAAGCAAATCCTCAACGATCGACAGCGCGTGATCGACCTGTTCGACGAGTTGCTGACCAGGCTGATCTTCCATCTCGGCGAGCGCCGACAAGGTCAAGCGCGCGGCTTGGAGCGGCTGCAACACGTCGTGGCCGACGGCGGTGAAAAAACCCGTCTTGATGCGGTCGGCGCGCTCGGCAACATCGCGCGCACGCTTGAGGTCAAGGTTGGAGCGCTCCAGTTGCGCAAGCGTGTCCTTGAGCTCTTCGGTGCGCGCCTTGGCCTCGGCGCCGAGCGCAATCGCCGCCTGGAATAGCGACGAGGCGTTTTCCGGCTGGCCCATTGCGCGTTCGACGCGGCGCATCAGCGCGCGATTGATCTTCGTCAGCTTCTCGATGCGCTGATCGGCGGATTCCGCCTCGGCTGTTTGTTTATCGCGCGCGGT
>JARLIV010000154.1 GCA_031291555.1 Methylovirgula sp.
CAACGCCATCACGTAGAACGTGTGCGGAAATCGCAAGGCGAAGCGAACGATACCCATCTCTGCTCCGATCGGGTCGAGCTTTGATCAATAGGGTGTAGAAGGGCGCTTCGGCGCAGGGCGCGCAAAGCCGGCCGCCGAGCCGCGAGCAGCCTCTGGGCGGGAATGTAATGGCGCCGCGGCGGCTTTGCTTGTTCGGTCTTGCTGCATCGGAGCCGGAAGCCGCCGCAAAATCTCAATGAAATGGGGAGCCCGGCCCGCTCACCTCATCGTGAACATCGTTGAACTTGCCGTGTGGCGCTCCATATCGAAGCAAAAGAAAGCCCGGCGGGAAACGGTCGAGAGGGTGTGGCAACCCTTTGACGCTCTTGGACAGGTCCATGAACCTCTCAGACTTAGGCGTGCCGCAGGTCGGCTATACGCCTGCGCATATCATCCGGCGCCAGCCGGCCGCGTGGTGCGGGCTGCGGGCTGAGACCATCGAGCTCGTCGAGTCTCAGCCCTATGAATATGATTTCAAAGCGCCTGTTCACCTGCTGATCATGGCCGAACGGTCTGAGCGCTACGACGGCGAGACCTGCCTTGAAGGTCTGCCGCGGTCGCGGTTGCGGGAATTGTCGCGGCGGATGACCTTTGTGCCTGCGGGCCGATGCTTTCGCGGCTGGCAGAAGCCGCGCGTGATGACCCGCGTGAATTTCTTTTACATCGATCCGAGCGGCCCTTGCCTCGATCCCGAGCTAGGCTTTGACCGGATCGAGTTCCAGCCGCGGCTGTTCTTCTTCGACTCGGATCTTTGGGCGACGGCGCTCAAGCTCAAGGCGCAGATCACGGCGCCAAATGCCGTCTCAAGCCCCTATGTCGAGGCCCTCGGCGCGGTTCTGTGCCATGAGCTGGTTCGTCTCAATGGCACCAGGGTGCCGCCGCGCACGGGCCGCCAGACCGGCCTCGCGCCATGGCAGCAGAAACGGGTCGCCGATTATATCGAAACGCGGCTCGAGGCGCGGCTGACCATCGCCGATATGGCGGCGCTCGTGCATCTCAGCCCGTTCCATTTCTCGCGCGCCTTCAAGCAATCCTTCGGCATGCCGCCGCACCGCTATCACATGATGCGGCGGGTCGAGGCAGCCAAAGCGCTGCTCAATGCGACGAAAACCCCGATGACGGAAATCGCGCTGCGGCTTGGCTTCAGCGAGGCGAGCTCGCTCAGCGCCGGCTTCCGCCGGATGACCGGCGTGAGCCCTAGCGCCTACCGGCGGATCGTGGGCTAGAACGATTATTGCTGCTGCGCGGCGGCCTGCTGCTGGCGCTGCCGCTCAAGCAACTGCAGCGCTTCTTTGACATTGGGCGTCAGACCTTCGCCGCCGCTGGCGATATGGGCGAAAATCTGATTCTGCATCCGCGAATTCCAGAATTTCGCGATATGGTCCTTAACGCCGACGACTTCCTTGTCATGCCCCTGTGTGGCGAAGAAGCCGCCGATCTGGTTGGCCATATAGATCAGCCGGTCGAGCGTATGCGAGGTTGAAGGCGTATCATGCGACATGGCGGGATGTTTCGCTCAATCTCTCGGGATGGGTGAAAACCTCAAAGTCCTGACGCCGTGCGACCGCGACGAGTGTTATCCCGGCTTCGTCGGCGAGGCGGATCGCCGCCGCTGTCGGCGCGGAGACGGCGACAAGCACGGGCGCATCGAGCCGCGCGGCCTTCTGGATCAGTTCGATCGACACCCGGCTCGTCATGAGCAGGAGGCCGTCCTCTGCGGTGCGGCCGGCGCGGACCAGGGCGCCGACGAGCTTGTCCAGCGCATTGTGGCGGCCGACGTCCTCGCGCAGGGCGACGAGGCCCTCGCGCTCGGTCCAGAAGGCTGCGCCATGCACCGCGTGGGTCGCCGCGTTCAGTGTCTGCGCCGGATCGAGTGAGGCCATCGCCGCGATGATCGCCTGCGACGAGAATTTCGTCATCGCGGTCACATGCGGCAGCGGCCGCATCGCCGCCTCGAGGCTTTCGATGCCGCAGAGGCCGCAGCCGGTAGGCCCCGCCATGCTACGCCGGCGCTTGGCATAGGTCTCGGCGCGGTCGCCCTTGAGCCAGACACGCAGCTCGATGCCGAGCGGCGTCGGGACGATCTCGAGATTTTCGATTTCGCTGCGGTCTTCGATCAGTCCTTCGGTCAGCGCGAAGCCGACCGCGAAATCTTCAAGGTCGGCCGGCGTCGCCATCATCACCGCATGGGTCGAGCCGTTATAGGTGAAGGCGATCGCCCGCTCGTCCGGGACGATGCGGGCCGTCGCGAAGGAGACGCCGCCGCGCTGCGCGAGGCAGGGAACGCTGACCGCGGGGGCGGGCAGGGACTCCGGCGTGTCCTTTGCCTCGCTCATTCCGCTGCGTCGAGCGGATGCGCGATCCGCGAGTTCTGCTCGGACATCTCGCGATATTCTTCCTGCCATTCGCTCGGCCCGTTGGAGGTCGCGACCTGAACGGCAGTAACCTTGTATTCGGGGCAATTCGTCGCCCAATCCGAGAAATCGGTGGTGACGACATTGGCCTGAGTGAGCGGGTGGTGGAAGGTCGTATAGACAACGCCGGGCGCCACGCGCTCGCTGATCTTCGCATGCAAGGTGGTTTCGCCGGCGCGGCTCTTCACCTTCACCCAATCGCCATCGCAGATGCCGCGATCCTCCGCATCATGCGGGTGGATTTCGAGCACATCCTCAGGATGCCAAGACGAATTGGCGGTGCGCCGGGTCTGCGCGCCAACATTGTATTGCGACAGGATGCGGCCCGTCGTCAGCAGCAGCGGGAAGCGCGGCCCGGTCTTCTCGTCTGTCGGGATATATTCGGTCAGCAGGAACTGGCCCTTGCCGCGCACGAAATGATCGATGTGCATGGTCGGCGTGCCAAGCGGCGCCTCGGCGTTGCACGGCCATTGGACGGAGCCGACCTCGTCGAGCAGCTTGTAGGAGACATTGGCGAAGGTCGGCGTCACCTTGGCGATCTCGTCCATGATGTGGCCGGGATTCTTGTAGCGCATCTCATAGCCAAGTGCCTTGGCCAGCATCATCGTGATTTCCCAGTCCTCATAGCCGTTGCGTGGCGCCATCACCCGGCGGACGCGCTGGATGCGGCGCTCGGCATTGGTGAAAGTGCCGTCCTTTTCGAGGAAGGTCGAGCCGGGCAGGAAGACATGCGCGTAATTCGCCGTCTCATTGAGGAAGAGATCCTGCACGATGACGCATTCCATCGCGCCGAGGCCGGCCGACATGTGATGCGTGTCGGGGTCGGATTGCAGAATGTCCTCGCCCTGGACGTAGAGGGCCTTGAAAGTGCCGTCGATCGCCGCGTCCATCATGTTCGGGATGCGCAGGCCGGGGTCATTGTCCAGCTTCACCCCCCAGATCGATTCGAAGAGCTCGCGCACCGCGTCGTTGGAGACGTGCCGGTAGCCGGAATATTCGTGCGGGAAGGAGCCCATGTCGCAGGAACCCTGGACATTGTTCTGCCCGCGCAGCGGGTTCACGCCGACGCCCTCGCGGCCGACATTGCCGGTCGCCATGGCGAGGTTGGCGATGGCCATGACGGTCGTCGAGCCCTGGCTGTGCTCGGTGACGCCGAGGCCGTAATAGATCGCTGCATTGCCACCCGTCGCATAGAGCCGCGCGGCGGCGCGGATCGTCTCGGCCGGCACGCCGGAAATCTTCGCGACGACCTCGGGGCTGTTGCGCTCCTCAGAGACGAACTTGGCCCAGGCGGAGAATTCGGCCGGCTCGCAGCGCTCCTGAACGAAGGCTTCATTGACGAGGCCTTCCGTCACGATGACATGCGCCAGGGCGTCGAGGATCGCGACATTGGTGCCCGGCCGCAGCGCCAGATGATAATCCGCCTTGATATGCGGCGACTTCACCAGGTCGATCTGGCGGGGATCGACGACAATTAGCTTGGCGCCGGCGCGCAGGCGCTTCTTCATATGCGAACCGAAGACGGGATGCGCATCGGTCGGGTTGGCGCCGATGACCAGAACGACATCGGTATATTCGATCGAGTCGAATTCCTGCGTGCCCGCGGAGGTGCCGAAGGCCTGGCCGAGGCCGTAGCCGGTCGGCGAGTGGCAGACGCGGGCGCAGGTGTCGACATTGTTGTTGCCGAAGCCGGCGCGGACCAGCTCCTGCACGAGATAGGTTTCCTCGTTGGTGCAGCGCGAGGAAGTGATGCCGCCGACGGAGGCGCGGCCATATTTCGCCTGGATACGCTTGACCTCGGAGGCCGCATAATTGATCGCCTCGTCCCAGGAGACTTCACGCCAGGGATCGGAAATCTTTTCGCGGATCATCGGCTTCAGCACGCGATCCTTATGCGTGGCATAGCCCCAGGCAAAACGGCCCTTGACGCAGGAATGGCCGTGGTTCGCTTTGCCATCCTTGTAGGGCATCATGCGGACGAGTTCGTCGCCGCGCATCTCCGCCTTGAACGTGCAGCCGACGCCGCAATAGGCGCAGGTCGTGACGACCGAATGTTCCGGCTGGCCGATGTCGTAAAGCGATTTCTCGGAGAGCGTCGCGGTCGGGCAGGCCTGGACGCAGGCGCCGCAGGAGACGCATTCGGAATCGAAGAAATTCTCCATCTGGCCGGGCGAGATGCGGCTCTCGAAGCCGCGGCCGTCGACTGTCAGCGCGAATGTGCCTTGCGTCTCCTCGCAAGCGCGGACGCAGCGGTTGCAGACGATGCACTTCGACGGGTCGTAAGCGAAATAGGGGTTGGAGACGTCTTTTTCGTCCTTGAGGTGGTTCTCGCCTTCGTAGCCGTAGCGGACTTCCCGCAGACCGACGACGCCGGCCTGCGTTTGCAATTCGCAATTGCCGTTGGCGGCGCAGGTCAGACAATCGAGCGGGTGGTCGGAGATGTAGAGTTCCATCACGCCATTGCGCAGAGCCTTCAGCCGC
>JARLIV010000155.1 GCA_031291555.1 Methylovirgula sp.
AGTCAAAAGCCTGCGCCATTCGGCATCGGTGCGGGTGACTTCGTAGCTCGGCGGGGCCTTCGCCGCTTGGCCGCGGGCCAGACGGGTAAGGCCGAGCGCGGCGACCCCCGCTGCGGCGATGGAAAAACCTCTGCGGGTCAGCATCTGCATTCCTCCCGGCGGCCCTCGCGATTTTCGCCGCCATTCGCTAGAGAGATACGCACCCGGCGGTGCGAAAGTTACATCTCCACCGGCTTTCACAGACGTTTGATGGCTCCGCAGCGGCGACGCGTTCGAGGTTCATGGCCACCCCGCTTCTCACCCTCCAATCCATCCGCCTCAGCTTCGGCGGCACCCCGCTTCTGACTGAGGCCGAGCTTGCGGTCGGCGCCGGCGAGCGGCTCTGCCTTGTCGGCCGCAATGGCTCCGGCAAATCGACCTTGCTGAAAATCGCCGCCGGGCTGATCGAGCCGGACGCCGGGCGGCGCTTTCTCCAGCCGGACGCGAGCCTGCGCTATCTGCCGCAGGAGCCGGATTTTTCCGGCTTCGCTACGGCGCTGGATTATGTCGTCGAGGGCCTGAGCCCGGTCGATGGCCCGCATGTCGGCCGCACCCTGCTCAACGAGCTTGGTCTGAGCGGTGACGAGAATCCGGCGCTGCTTTCGGGCGGCCAGGCGCGGCGCGTGGCGCTGGCGCGGGTTCTCGCGCCCGAGCCCGACATCCTGCTGCTCGACGAGCCGACCAATCATCTCGACCTGCCGGCCATTGAGTGGCTGGAAGCCAAGCTTGCCGGTCTGCGCTCGGCCCTCGTGCTCATCAGCCATGACCGGCGCTTCCTGCACAATCTGACCAGGAAAACCGTCTGGCTCGACCGTGGAATCACGTTCAACCGCGACCGTGGCTTTGCCGAATTCGAGGCCTGGCGCGACCAGATGTTGGAGGAGGATGAGCTCAAGCAGCATAAGTTGGCGCGAAAAATCGCGGCGGAAGAGGATTGGCTTCGCTACGGCGTCACCGCCCGGCGCAAGCGCAATCAGAAGCGACTCGCCGATCTCCAGGGGCTGCGCAGGGCGCATCGCGAGCATCGCCGCGCGGTCGGCGAGGTGAAATTCGCCGCCAGCGAAACCGGCGCCGCGCCCGCGCTGGTGATCGAGGCGCGCCAGATCGCCAAGGCCTATGACACGCGGCCGATTGTCAGGGATTTCTCGGTGCGCATTCTGCGCGGCGACCGGCTCGGCCTCGTCGGCGCCAATGGCGCGGGCAAGACGACGCTGATCAATCTGCTGACCGGCGCGCTCGCGCCGGATGCAGGCGAGGTGAAGCAGGGCGCCGACCTCGCCATGGCGAGCCTCGACCAGAACCGCGCCTCGCTCGATCCGCAGACGAGCCTGAAGGACGCGCTGACCGGCGGCGGCAGCGATTATGTCGAGGTCGCCGGCGCGCGCAAACATGTCATCGGCTATATGCGCGATTTCCTCTTCGGTCCGGAGCAGGCGGGCACGCCCATCGGCCGCTTGTCCGGCGGCGAGCGCGGCCGGCTGATGCTCGCGCGGGCGCTTGCGCTTCCGACCAATCTTCTGGTGCTCGACGAGCCGACCAACGATCTCGATCTCGAAACCCTCGATCTGCTGCAGGAATTGCTTGCCGATTACAAAGGCACTGTGATCCTCGTCAGTCACGACCGCGATTTTCTCGACCGTGTCGCATCCTCCGTGCTCGTTGCCGAGGGCGATGGCCGCTGGACCGAATATGCGGGTGGCTATTCCGACATGGTGGCCCAGCGCGGCCACGGCCTCGGCGCCGCCCCGGTGCTGAAGCCGGCGCGGGAAAAGGCCGATTCCAAGGCACAGACCGCCGCGCCGCCCAAGGCCAAGCGCAAATTGTCTTTCAAGGAAAAGCACGCGCTCGAAACCCTGCCGGCGCAGATGGAAAAGCTGCGCGCCGAGGCGGCGCGGCACAAGGCGGTGCTGGCCGACGCCGACCTCTACCGCCGCGACCGGGCGAAATTCACCGCCGCGACGCAGGCGCTCGCCACGGCGACGGCCGAGCTTGCCAAGACAGAGGACGAATGGCTGGCGCTCGAAATTCTGCGCGAGGAGATCGAAGGGGCGAGTTAACCCAAACGGGCCATTTTGGCCCCACGCGAATCCTGCTACGACCAAGCCAAGCCACTAGCCAAGCGACTAAGCCATGCGATCTTAGGGCCGATGTTCAACCGACTTTACCAATGGACGCTTTCGCTCGCCGACAGCCCCCATGCCACCTGGGCGCTGGCGGCCATCGCTTTTGCCGAAAGCTCGTTCTTTCCCATTCCGCCCGACACGATCCTGGTGCCGATGGTGCTGGCGCGGCCGAAGCGGGCGTTCTTCTACGCGCTGGTCGCAACGCTGGCTTCGGTCGCGGGCGGCCTCCTTGGCTATGCCATCGGCGCCCTGCTCTATGAGACGCTCGGCAAATGGCTCATCCATCTTTACGGCTACGGGTCGCGGGTCGAGGAAGTGCGCGCGCTCTATGCGCATTGGGGCTGGGCCGTCATCCTCATCAAGGGCATGACACCGATCCCGTTCAAGATCGTGACGATCACCAGCGGGCTTCTTGCCTACAGCCTGCCGCTCTTCGTCCTGCTCTCGCTCATCACGCGGGGCGCGCGCTTCTTTCTGGAGGCCGCTCTGCTCAATCGTTATGGCGCGCCGATCAACGGGCTGCTGGAGAAATATTTCGGCTATTTCCTGTTGCTTCTTGCCGCCGCCGTAATTCTCGGCTTTGTCATTGCCGCGCATCTGGCGTGAGGGGAAAGTGGCAGCGACGGATTTTCGTAATGTGCATGCCGCGCGCGTCGCTGGCCTGATCCTCCTCATCGCGGCCGCGACGATCGCCGGCGCCTGGATCTTCCAGGCCTTCGGCTACGCGCCCTGCGAACTCTGCCTCAAGGAGCGCTTCCCCTATTATGCCGGCGTTCCCGTCGCTGCCGCGACATTCGCCTTCGCCGTGCATCAGTGGCGCGGCCTGACGCGCGTGGGCTTTGTCCTGGTGTTCCTCATTTTCGCCTTCAGTGCCGGTTTTGGCGTCTATCATGCAGGCGTCGAATGGCGCTTCTGGCCGGGGCCGACCGCCTGCACCGGCAGCACGATGGTCAAGGCGACATCGGCGCAGGATTTCCTGCATCAGCTCCAGACGTTCAAGGTCGTGCGCTGCGATGCTGTGGCGATCCGCATCCTCGGCCTCTCGCTCGCGGGTTGGAACGCGGTGATCTCGGCGGTTCTGGCGCTGCTCGCGGTTTTCGGGCTAAGGCGCGCATAGCAACTCCTCGCTGCTATCTGGGCTCTTCCGGCAAGAGTAGCCGTGGCGACATTTTTCTATGGCCATGCAAGATGCGCAAAATCGTCACCAGATCGTTCGCCTCGGAATATTCGTAGATGATCACGAAGGGCGAAACGATGTTTATCCGAACTTGTGGACCCAGGATTTTCCGCGACGAACCGCTTTGCGGATAAACCGCTAACCGCTCATAGACTTCCTCGAATGCGGCGACATATTTTGCCGCGATCTCGTGGCCGGCCTTGAGGTTGAGATAAGAAATTATATCGGCGGCATCGGCGTCCGCCGTTTCTGCTACCAGGATACGCGCCACTAGCTCTTGCGCAAGGATA
>JARLIV010000156.1 GCA_031291555.1 Methylovirgula sp.
GCCTTCGCGCAGAAGTCCGGCGTCTGCCAGGATTTCGCGCATATCATGATCGCCGGGCTGCGCGGCCTCGGCCTGCCCGCCGCCTATGTCTCCGGCTATATCCGCACCATCCCGCTCGACGGCACGCCGAAGCTCGAAGGCTCGGACGCGATGCATGCCTGGGTCTCGCTCTGGTGCGGCGAACGGCTCGGCTGGATCGGCCTCGACCCGACCAACAGCACGCTCGTCAACAACGACCACGTGATGCTCGCCGAAGGGCGCGACTATGCCGACATTTCCCCCGTCGCCGGCATCGTCACCGGCGCGGGCGAGCAGGATATCGATGTGAAGGTGGATGTGGTGCCGCGGCGGGGGTGAATAATTTTGTTAAGATCGCAAATAGTCTTCCATAATGACCTTTTGTCCTCTCGGTCTTGCGCTATAATTCCAAAATCAAATTTCTGTATCTGAGCGCCTATGACCTTCAGGTTCGTGGACCCCGAAGTCGGTTTTACCTCGGATGTAATTCGAGATCCTAGGCGATTTGTTGGCCGTACCGCTCTGATCCAAGACAGTATCGCGGCACTCAACTCTTCCCAAGGCTTGATCGCAATTTATGGCAAGCGGGGCGTAGGCAAATCCTCGCTGATGCGCCAGATACAGGCTTTAGCAACGGGCAACTATGAATTAGTTCGCAAGGCAGGCTTAGCTCATCTGATCCCCTCACGGCCCCGCAAATACTACACTGTATATTATGCTTGCGACTCCATGATTAAAGACGCGAGCGAGCTTATTAAACGGCTTTGCAACGACACTGACCCGGAAGATGGCCTTCTGCGTCTTGTGCCCGATCAAGGCAAACAACTTTCTGAGTTCTCTCGAACCAATGAAGATCAAGTTGGCCTCGATTTGAAACTACTAAAATGGGGAAACAAAGGTCAGGATGCGCAGAAATATTCGAGCTGTGTCCCAGGTGATTTGATTCAGACCTTTCGGAATTTTGTATCATCGATCGTTGAGTCTAATAATCGACTTTTCAGCAAGCGCGATTCGGTTCTTATCCTGATCGATGAATTTGACGTAATCAAAGACAAGACGGGATTAGGATCACTTATAAAATCGCTGACCAGCGACAAGGTGAAATTCGGCATATGCGGAATAGGCAAGGATTTGGGCGCGCTAATCACCGATCACCAGTCAGTCGCGCGCTTAATCGAGCAGGGCTCCGTAAATGTCAGACAGATGTCCCCGCAAGAAACAGCGTCGATATTTGAAACTGCTTCATTGCTATCCGGAGGCTTGCTGAAATTTACCATTAGCGCAGTGGAGAGGATCGCCGATCTTTCGGAAGGCTACCCTTACTTCGCCCAACTCATGGGCAAAGCGTGCGTTACTGAGGCCAATTTTCGCGGAACTAACAATATCGACGACATCGTCCTTGAGGCGGTGCTCGACAAAATAAGAACCGGCCGCGCATTTCCGAACCTCGAAAGTCAATATCAAAACGCGATCGGCAGTTCGGATGATCGCGCTTTGCTGCTAACCCTCTTCGCAGAGCAAAGTCGAGACACGACAGAATACGATGCTTCAATCGGGCGGGTAATTCTGAAACAAAGCAGGTCAGCGGCCTTGGATTTAGGTATTGATTATATTGACCAGTTGGTTCCTCGTCTAATTGAAGAGAGATATGGCCCCGTACTGGAGAAGGTTCCTGGCACCCGCGGCTCATATGAATTTACCGACCCGGTATTTCGTTGCTATGTGAAGCTCCGCAAGGTTGGTAACTAAGTGCCTTATTTCCTATTGGCTAAGACACGCGCCGTTTATTGGATCACCCAAAAACTCGCCTATTCCCCGCACCCTTTGTTAAACCCCATTCCGCATATCCTCGTCGCGTCTCCGAGAGGAGTCTTCATGAGTTCGTTTGTCGGCCTGCGGCGCTCCCCAAAGAAGCCCGTCATGGCCGGGCTTGTCCCGCCCATCCACGGGATGCCGCTTTCGCCTTCTTTCTAATGTTTGCCGATGAGTCACCGCGTGGATCGCCGGCATGAAGCGGCCATGACGCGTGGAGGTCAATCCATTTTCGATCCTGGATTGCTTACTCCGCTCGCAATGACGAGCCCGCCTACACCCAGCCGCGCTTTCAGATCCTCCTTGAGATAGGCGTAGAAGATCGCCGCGGCGATGAGGCCCTTGAGCCGGCCGGCAGGTAGGCTTTCACGTGGCTGACGACCTCGCCCATGCGCTGCGGCGCAAGACGTGCCGATTATCGCGATGAAGCGATAAGCGCGAGATATTCCCAAACGATCGTCGCTGCCGCCAGCGCCGTGATCTCGGCGTGATCATAGGCGGGCGCGACTTCGACCACGTCCATTCCGACGAAATCCACGGTTTCGAGCCCCCGCAAGATCGCCTGTGCCTGCCAGGTCGCGAGCCCGCCAACTTCCGGTGTGCCGGTGCCCGGCGCGAAAGCCGGATCGAGCACGTCGATGTCGAAGCTTAGATAGGTCGGGCCCTCGCCCACGACCGAACGGATCGCCGCGGCGAGATCGCTCGGCGCGCGCAGATGCGCGTCTTGCGCGGTGATGATCGTCACCCCTTTCGAAAGCGTCCAGTCGAAGACTTCCTTCTGAACTGGCGAACGGATGCCGATCTGAATCATCCGGCGCGGATCGACCAGGCCTTCTTCGATAGCGTGAAAGAAGACCGAACCATGCGCATAGGCCTGCCCGAAATTATCGCGCCAAGTGTCGACATGGGCATCGAAATGCACGAGCCCGAGCGGCCCTTTCTTTTTCGCGAGCGCGCGCAAGAGCGCCAGCGTGACCGTATGTTCGCCGCCGAGCGCCGCCAGATGCGCAAGCGGCGCCGCCTGCGCCTCGATCAGCGCGAGGCTCGCCGAAATGTCGCCTAGCGCAATATCGAAATTGCCGATGTCGGCGAGTTCCAGGCTCGCGACCGGATCGATCCAACGCTGCGGATGCGCGCCGTCGACGAGCATGCGGCTGGCGCGCCGGATCGCCTCGGGGCCGAAGCGTGCGCCACTGCGGTTGGTCGTGCCGATGTCGAGCGGAATGCCGGCGATGCACAGCTCCGCATCGCGCCCGGTTTTGCTGACGCCGAGGAAAGTCGGCGGCAGAGAAAATGTGGGCGGCTCGGTCACGCTGACGGCCCCCCTAGCGCCGAGTCGAAGCGGAAGACGGCGACCGCGACCGCGCAAGTCCACAAGCCCTCGCTGTCGCCTTCGGTCGCGGCGGTGATCGACGTGCTGTCGAAGACGTGGCCGCTCGTCTCGTAAACGCGGCGCCGTTCATTCCAGGCGGCATTGGGATCGAAATCAATGCCGAGCGTCGTCGCCAGCATGGTAGCGGCGAGGTCTTCGGCATAATCGCCGCTCTCGCGTTCGGTCATGCCGAAGCCATGAAATTCCGAAACATAACCGTAGATGCCGGGGTCGACCGGACGCGCGAGCCCGACACTCGCATGGATGCGCCGCCGCGGCTCATTGGTTTCCGCCCGCGCCAACACGCAAAAAGTGATCTCGCCCGGACGCAACGTCTCGATGCCCTCGGCGGCGGAGATGAGACGGCATCCCGGCGGCACGATCGACGACACTGAGACGAGATTCTGCTGCTCGATATCGGCGTCACGCAATGCGAATTCGAAGGCGGTGAGCTGGTCACGATGGACCCCCACGCCACGGGTGAGAAACATGCGGGTCGGTACGGGAAACATCAATGCCCTCGAATGTTCGATGCGCTGTATTTACGGGGCCCGCGTGCCGAGAATACGACAGGGGCAGAACTCGTCAAAGGCGCTTGCCCGAGTTGGGCGAAAGAAGCTACACCCACCCCCGCGCCTTCAGATCGTCCTTGAGATAGGCATAGAAGATCGGCGCGGCGACGAGGCCCTTGAGGCCGAAGGCCGCCTCCAGCACCAGCATCGCCAGCAGAATCTCCCAGGAATGGGCGCGGATTTCCGTGCCGATGATCTGCGCGTTGAAAACATATTCGAGCTTGTGGATCGCAATCAGGAAGGTGAGCGCCAGCCCCGCATCGAACGCCGAGACGCCGAGCGCGATGAGCACGATGACGGTGTTCGAGATCAAATTGCCGATGATCGGCAGAAGACCGACGACGAAGGTGACGGCGATCATCGTCTTGGTGAACGGCAGCGGCCGGCCGATGAGCGGCAGCACGACGCCGAGGAAGATGGCGGTGAGCAGCGTGTTCAGCGCCGAAATCTTGATCTGCGAGAAAACGACGCGCCTGAAGGCGTCGCCGAGCTGCGCGATGCGTTCCTCGAGCCCGCGCGCCAGCGGCCCCTTGCCCGACGCCGGCGCGCTGACGGCGACAAGCGCGCCGACGATCATGCCGAACAGAATGTGGATGATGAGCGCGCCGGCGCCGCGGCCGAGAACCGTCAGATGCGCCGCATTGCCGCGCAGCGCACCCCCGGCCGCCCGGCGCCATTCGTCGAGGCTTGTCGGCACATAGGCCTGCAGCCCGGCCGGCAGATAGGTCTTCGCATTGCTGACGACCTCGGCCATGCGTTGCAGCAGCCGGCCGAGATTGTCCTGGTCGTTCGACATGAAAGAGACGAGCGCGATGATGCCGAACGTGAGCCCGGCGATGACGATGATGGCGACCGCCAGCGCCAAAACGATTCGGGCGATATGCGGAATGACGCCGATTTTCCCCAGCCACTCGACACCGAACTCGATGAGGAAATAGATGAAGAAGCCGGCGAGAAAGGCCGAGAGAAGGCCAAGCCAGAGGATCAAGAGCAGCCCGAGCACCACCAGCGCCTGCGACACGAGGTCGGCCCCGCTCGGACTCGGGGCGGCCACATTCTTAGGGGAAGTATCCTCTGGGGTCGCATCCATGACGCCGTCCATATCCCTTGCGGCTACCGTAAATTATCCCTACTCAGACATCCGCCGCCAGCCTATACCGTGCCGCGTTTTGGTTTCCCCACCCGCTTATGCCCCAGCTTTATCATCATCCGCTCGATCCCCAATCGCGTTTCGTCCGTCTCGCCCTCGCCGAATATGGCGTCGAACCCGATCTGATCGAGGAACGGCCCTTCGAACGGCGGCGGGATTTTCTGCGGCTCGATCCGGCGGGCGAGACGCCCGTGCTGGTCACCGACCATGATTTCATCGTCCCCGGCGCCGCGGTGATCGCCGAATATCTCGACGAGAGCCTGGGCGAGACTCTGGGCGAGCAGCGGCTGCTGCCCGAGGTGCCCGAGGCGCGGGTCGAGGTGCGCCGGCTCGTCAACTGGTTTGCGCAGAAGTTCCATGGCGAAGTCTCGAATTGGCTGGTGACGGAAAAGGTCTATAAGCGCTTCATGCCGGCTGAGGCGGGCGGCGGCGCGCCGGACATGGGCCTGGTGCGCGCGGCGCGCGCCAATATCCGCTATCATCTGCGCTATATCGGCTATCTGACGGCGCGGCGGAATTGGCTCGCCGGCGACAGGCTGAGTTATGCCGACTTGGCCGCCGCGGCGCATATCTCCGTCGCGGATTTTCTGGGCGATGTGCCATGGGACGAGGACGAAACGGCGAAGCTATGGTACGCGCGGGTGAAATCGCGCAAGAGCTTCCGCGCGCTTCTCGCCGACCGCGTGCCGGGCATCAGTCCGCCACCGGTCTACGCGGACCTCGACTTCTGACGCGCGATTTCAAGCCTCTTCTCGTCGCCAAGGCGAAGAGCCTCGGCTTCGATTTCTGCCGCGTCACCAGCCCCGAGGCCGCGCCGGAAACTGCCGCGCGGCTGAACGCCTGGCTCGCTGCGGGCTATGCCGGCGACATGGATTATATGGCGGAGACGCAGGCGCGCCGTGCTGCGCCGCGCGCGCTCTGGCCGCAGGTGAAGAGCATCATCATGCTTGGCGCCAATTACGCGCCGGAGGACGACCCGCTGGCGACGCTCGCGCAAAAGGATCGCGGCAACATCTCCGTCTATGCACGCCACCGCGACTATCACGATCTCATCAAGGGGCGGCTGAAACAGCTCGGCTCCTGGCTCGCCGCATTGGCGCCCAGCGCCGAACTCAAAGTCTTCGTCGATACAGCGCCGGTGATGGAAAAGCCGCTCGCCCAGGCGGCTGGCCTCGGCTGGCAGGGCAAGCACACCAATCTCGTCTCGCGCGAAGCCGGCTCCTGGCTCTTTCTCGGCGCGCTCTTCACCGATCTTTCGATCGCGCCCGATGAGGCGGGGCAGGACCATTGCGGCTCCTGCCGCGCCTGCCTCGACGCTTGCCCGACAAAGGCTTTTCCGCAGCCCTATCTGCTTGATGCCCGGCGCTGCATCTCCTACCTCAC
>JARLIV010000157.1 GCA_031291555.1 Methylovirgula sp.
CAGCCCTTGGCGTGCCAGAAGACGGCGCCAGGCCCTTCCTCCTGGAAGTGAAAGAGCCCCATCTCGCGCCCGAGGCGGCGATGGTCGCGCCGCTCGGCTTCCTCGATCTGCTTGAGATAGGCATCGAGCTCGGCCTGTTTGGCGAAGGCTGTCGCATAGATGCGCTGGAGCATCGGCTTGTTGGAATCACCGCGCCAATAGGCGCCAGCGACCTTCATCAGCTTGAACGCATTGCCGACCTTGCCGGTCGAGGTCATATGCGGGCCGCGGCAGAGATCGAGCCAATCGCCCTGCTTATAGATTTTCAAATCCTGATCCGGCGGGATCGCATCGACGAGTTCGACCTTGAAGGCCTCGCCATGCTCCTCGAACCAGTCTTTCGCCTGATCGCGCGTCCAGATCTCCTTGGTGAAAGGCCTGTCCTTGGCGATGATCTCGGCCATCTTCTTTTCGATGGCGGGAAAATCCTCGGGCGTAAACGGCGCATTGCGGAAGAAATCGTAATAGAAACCGTTCTCGATCACCGGACCGATCGTGACCTGCGTGCCGGGATAGAGCGCCTGCACCGCTTCGGCGAGCACATGCGCGGCATCGTGGCGGATGAGTTCCAGCGCGCGCGGATCCTCGCGGTCGATGAACTCGATCTTGGCGTCGCGCTCGATCGGATCGGCGAGATCGGTGACTTTGCCGTCGAGCGCCATGGCGACGGTGCGCTTGGCGAGCGAGGGCGATATGCCCTTGGCGATCTCGCTGCCACGGATGCCGGCCGGATATTGGCGCGCGGCGCCATCGGGAAATGTCAGGGAAATCATCGTCTTTCCTTCCGCTCACTCGCCGAAACCAATCGGCGTAAGCATGAGAATCCGCCCTGCAGATGGGAGGTGCGGCCTATGAAGCCGTGCCATAAGCACGGTTTGGCGCGGCGTCAACCGGTTGACGCTGCGGCCGGAGCGCACAATTTCAATGTAGGATGATGCGCTGTGCAGGGACGCCGGCACTTTCGCGGCAGCCCGCACGTTGGAACATCAGCGGAGGATGAGCGATGACCGCAAGCAAGAAGGATCGCGCCGCAAAGTCCGGCTCCGGCGGCAAAAAGCCGACAAAATCCGCCACTGACGCGGCGCTCGACGAAGCGCTTGAAGAATCCTTCCCGGCGAGCGACCCACCATCCATGACCCAGCCCGAAACTGAGATCGGATCGCCCCACAGCCATAAGCCGACGCCCAAGAAGCGCTGAGCCGAATGGTCGGAGTGGCGGGATTCGAACCCACGACCCCTTGTCCCCCAGACAAGTGCGCTAACCGGGCTGCGCTACACTCCGACTGCGGCCCTTATAGAGAAAGGCCAGGGCCCCCGCAACGCGCATCGGCGCCGAAAATAATTGCCGCCGCTGGACAAATTCGCCGCGCGAACAAAAGGATGCTGCCGCTAGATCACGATTCTTGAGACTTAGAGCGGGATTTGCGCGCTAACGCGAATTGGCCGGACGCCGCGCGTTATCGAGCAGGCGCCCGCATTCATCCAGCTCGGCCAAGAGACCCTCGAGGATTTTGTAATCCGCCGGCCCGAGCGACCCGGATTCGCCGGCATAGGCCGGCGCCGTGACCGCGTCGTGCAGTTTCTCGAAAGCAAAATCGCGCGGCTCGCGTGCATTTTGAATCGGGATTTCGCGCATGGGCTCGCCCTGCGGCGCAGCATCCAGCTTGACCTCCACAGGGAGCTCGTCCACCGGCACGAGGTCCGCCTCGCTGCGCCACGCCACAATGACGCCGCGCGCGCCCTGCTCCTTGAGAATTTTCTGCACGCCCTTGATCGTGTAGCCCTCGCCGTAAAGCAGCCGGCGGATGGCGCGCAGAAGATCGACGTCCTCGGGGCGGTAATAGCGCCGGCCACCGCCGCGCTTCAACGGCCTGATCTGCGCGAAGCGCGTTTCCCAAAACCGCAAGACATGCTGCGGGAGATCGAGGTGCTCCGCGACCTCACTGATGGTTCGAAAAGCATCCGCTGTCTTTTCCATCGCCAAACCCAGTTGCGCCCGTTCCGGCACGCGGCCATGCAAGTTCACGCGACGCGTGCGCTGATTTTCAGAACCACCGGCGGGTCGCACGCGGGAATGTCGGCCTGTCACACGACAGCGCGACACAATTGCTAAGCTGGCGCAGACGGGCCCGCCTCAACGCACCGCAATGCGAATCAGTTTACTCGGAATCCGGCTTGGCGGAAACGCCGTTGATCCGTGCCTTGAGCAGATTTGACGATTTAAACACAAGCACCCGGCGTTCCTTGATCGGGACTTCGACGCCAGTCTTCGGATTGCGGCCGACGCGCTGGCCCTTATGGCGCACACTGAACGAGCCGAACGAGGAGAGCCGTACGGCCTCGCCTGAGATTAATCGCTCCGTGATTTCGTCGAGAACCTGTTCGACAAGCGTCGCCGATTCTTTCCGCGAGAGGCCAACCTGCTGATAAACAGCCTCGGCAAGATTGACCCGCGTTACAGTGCGCGATCCCTCCCCATTCTTGGCGCTCGCGAGGACCCCCGCGAAGTTCTGGGACTGAGGAATCGTTGTCGACAATTCACTTTTGACCATTTTCGGACTCGATGATTTTTGAGCGCGACGATCTTAATGGTGATAATTTGTGGGGCTATTCAACAATGATCCAGTCATTGCGGATAAGGGCGGCACAAACTGAGCCCGTTCCCGGCAGAGAAAATCCTCCTGAACATTTGATGGCCCCGCATCCCCGTCCCACAACCATGGCGCTAGTGGCCATTATCCTTCAAACTCTGACGCAAAAGACACGCTAAAGCAATAGACTGAAGGTCTTGCTGGCGCGATGGCATGACACAATGCCGTCAAGGCGGCGCGGCTTGCTCTGCCAGCGCCTGCATCTGCCAGCGCCTGCATCTACCAGCGAATGAGCGCCGCGCCCCAGGTGAACCCGCCGCCCATGGCCTCAATCATGACGAGGTCGCCGCGCTTGATGCGCCCATCGTCGCGCGCGACGCTCAGCGCCAAAGGTACAGAGGCCGCCGAAGTGTTGCCATGAAAGCTGACGGTCTTCACGACCTTGTGGGGCGCGATTCCAAGCCTTTCCGCGGAGGCATCGATGATGCGGGCATTGGCCTGGTGCGGCACGAACCAGTCGAGATCCTCCGGTGTCGTGCCGGTCGCGGCGAAGGCGGCATCCACCACATCAGTAATCATAGTTACGGCTAGTTTGAAGACCTCGCGGCCCTCCATGCGGACATGGCCTGACGTTCCGGTCGAGGATGGGCCGCCGTCGGTGTAGAGCTTCGACAGATGCCGGCCGTCAGAGCGCAGATGCGCCGTCAGAACCCCGCGGTCGGCGCTCGTCCCCTCGCCCGGCTGTGCTTCGAGCACGACGGCTGCCGCGCCGTCGCCGAACAGCACGCAGGTCGCCCGGTCCTGCCAATCGAGAATCCGCGAAAAGGTCTCGGCACCGATGACGAGGGCCCGCTTATGCGATCCCGAGCTCAGATATTTATCCGCCGTCGTCAGGGCGAAGACGAAGCCCGAGCAAACCGCTTGAAGGTCGAAGGCGGCGCCGCCCGTCATCCCGATCGCAGCCTGCACCTGCGTCGCGACTGCCGGAAAAGTAAAATCCGGCGTCGCCGTCGCGACGATCAGCAGATCGATATCCTCGCCCTTGAGGCCGGCGTCGGCGAGGGCGGCCCGGGCGGCATGCGTCGCTAGCGTTGATGTCCGTTCGTCCTCGGCGGCGATATGGCGCAACTTGATGCCGGTGCGTTGGGTGATCCAGGCATCGCTGGTGTCGAGCTTCTTCTCAAGATCGGCGTTGCTCAAAATCCGCTTTGGCAGATACGACCCGAGGCCGGTGACGACGGAGCGGAGGACAGCATTTTGCGATCGGGTCAAAGAGATTTTCCTATGCCAAACAGCGCGACAGGGGGCTTAGAGCATTTTTCGTCCCGGCAGAAGCCCGAACTTGAGCGGATATCCGCACCGGCCACACGGCGCTTCGCTCAGGGGCGCACTGTGTCTCCCGAGGCCGCGATCCGCGCCGCCTCGGCCTCGCTACGGTCGGACAGCGAATTCTGGATTTTGCGCAGAAGCTGGTCGCGGACCATTTCGTAGCCGATTTCCAGCGCCCGCGCCGTCCCGACCGCATCCGAACCGCCGTGGCTTTTGATGACCACGCCTTCAAGGCCGAGCAGAATGCCGCCGTTGACGCGGCGCGGGTCCATCTTGTTCGCGAGCGCCCGAAACGCTTGCCGCGCGAACAAATAGCCGAGCTTGGAGGCGAGGCTGCCGCGCAGCGCCTCTTGCAAATAGGTGCTGATCTGCTTGGCAGTCCCCTCAGCGGTCTTCAGCGCGATATTGCCGGCGAAGCCCTCAGTCACGACGACGTCGACCGACCCCTTGCCGATGTCGTCGCCCTCGACGAAGCCGCGATAATCGAAATCGGGCGAAACCGTTTCGCGCAAAATGCGCGAGGCGGCCTTCACCTCCTCGATGCCCTTCACCTCCTCGACACCGACATTGAGCAGGCCGACTGTCGGCCGCGCCAGCGAAAAAACGATGCGGGCCATCGCCGAGCCCATGATCGCGAGATCGACCAGGTGCTGCGCGTCCGCGCCAATCGAGGCGCCGACATCCAGCACGATCGACTCGCCGCGCAGCGTCGGCCACAAGACGGCGATGGCCGGCCGGTCGATGGCCGGAATCATGTGCAGGCAGACTTTCGCCATCGCCATCAGCGCGCCGGTGTTGCCGGCAGAAAAAGCCGCGTCGGCTTCGCCTTTTTTGACCGCTTCGAGGGCCTGCCACATGGAGGAAGTGCGCCGACCGTTGCGCAGCGCCTGGCTCGGCTTCTCGTCCATGCGGATTTCGACATCCGTGTGCCGCAGGCTCGACACGGCCGCGAGGCGCGGATTGGCCGCGAGCAGCGGCTTGATCCGTGCTTCGTCGCCGAAAAAGATGAATTCGAGAGCGGCATGCCGGCCAAGCGCGAGCGCGGCACCCGGCAAAATCACCTCTGGGCCGTGATCGCCCCCCATGGCGTCGATCGCGATCCGCACCGATGTGGTCATAAATACTCCTCAGGCCGGCCCGCCCACCCAACTGCGGCCTGATCCGCTAAGCCAAAGCGCGCCGCGCCGCAAGCGCGGCTGGGTCACGACTGGCCGGTCAGCTTCTTGAGCACGTCGAAGGGCCGTTCCGCGGCGTCGTGCGGATCGGAGATGGGGGCAAATTCGGCGCCGGGCTTATGCGGATAAGGGTCTAGACCCAAGGCCAAGAATTCGGCCGCCAGCGCGCCGAGGTCGATCGCGCCGTTCTCGATCGGATCGGGCGGATCACGCTCGGCCGGATGAGCGGTGCCAGACAGAGCATCGGCCTCCGCCGCGGCGCGCGCCGCCACGGAGGGTTCGGCGAAATCGGTGTCCACCTCCTCGACAAAGTCGCTGTCGAACGGCTCCAGGGTCAAAACGCAGGTCTGGGTGATCTTCGCCCGCACCGTTCCCGTGACATTGAACCTTGAAAGCCCCTGCCGCGCGACATGAAAATCCGCATCGAGCGCGGCGATGCCGACGAGCCCGTCGGCCTTGGCGAGCGCCTCCCGCGTCGGCGCATCGGCGCTGAGGGTGACGTCGATCCCCTGCTCGGGGATTTCGTCGACCGGAACGGGATGCGAAAAGATTTTTGGCGGCAGCGCGTTGGGCTGGTCCTTACGCATAACAGCACCTCTTCGAGCGTGTTCCGGAAAAGTTGCATGACTTTTCCGACCGGAAAGCGCGCTAGGCGGCCTTTACGCGGAATATAGGGCCTGCGAGAATTTCTGCGAGCGGCATTTGTGCAAATTCGGCCTCGAGACCGCTGACAAAAGCGGCCAGCCGGGCACCGTCGCCCGCGCCGCCGAAGACGTTGCGCGACAGCGCCGCGGCGAGCGCCGCCTGCCCCGCCGCGCCGGTCTCGTCGAGCGCCGCGTTGTAGGCATTGGCGCGGCCAAGGAAGGCCTCCGCCAGATCGCGCATCCGCCGCGGCACGGCGATGTCGCTGACGCCCATCTCCCGCAAGCCGAGATCGAAATGACGGAAAAGCGCATCCGCCAGGTCCTGCGCGACCTCCGGCCCAGGCGGCGGCAATTGCTTGAGCCGTCGCAGCAGCAAGATGGCGTGCAATGCGATCGATTCGAAACGCCCGTCGAGATCGTCGGCAATGCCATAATCCGTGAACAAAACCGGGTCGCGCGCGGCGGCGACGATCTCGCCGTGCAGCCGCTCGATGACACGGGCATTGCCTCTGCCCCGGAAAAGTCCAAAAATCATGACTTTAAAGACTCATGTCGCGACTTGAGCGGGGCGAGCCGCGGCCTTGATTTCCGCAGATGCGGGGGATAGGCAGCGCCCGGCCCGACACAATAAAGAATTGCCAAGCAGCGTGCATTTGGCAACTAAAGGCCCGGAGTTTCGACGAATGATTTTGCAAAGTGCGGCCGGAATGCAGGGATGGACGGCCGCGTGCAAGCGCCGCGTGAAGGTGATCAGCCTCGTATTCAGGCTTGGCCTCTGTCTTGGTCTTGCCACCAGCCTCTCCGGTTGTCTTGGCTATGACGGCGACGTCGTCCACGGTTATCAGCTCGACCCCAGCCTGCTCAGTCAGGTCAAGATTGGCTCTTCGGCGGAGCAGGTCCTGGTCGTGCTCGGCACGCCTTCGACCACCTCAACGGTCGGCGGCGGCGCTTGGTATTACATCACCGAGTCGACCGACCGCCAATATGCCTTCATGGATCCGAAGATCGTCGACCAGCACGTGCTCGCGGTCTATTTCGACAAAGAGAAGAAGGTCACGCGGCTCGCCAATTACGGCCTGAAGGACGGCAAAGTCTTCGATTTCGTCAGCCGCACGACCCCGACCGGCGGCGCCGATTCCACGCTCGTCTCGGGCCTGTTCAGAAATCTGTTGAACTTCCACTAAAATATCCTCCCCCGCGTGCGGGGGAGGTTCGCATGTCGCTTATGGCGCAGCGCTTCGATCAATGCGCCAGGATGGCCAGCAGCAGCAGCGCGACGATATTGGTGATCTTGATCGCCGGATTGACCGCCGGGCCGGCCGTATCCTTGTAAGGATCGCCGACCGTATCGCCGGTGACGGCCGCCTTGTGCGCCTCCGAGCCCTTGACCCACTTGACCCCGTCCTTGTCGACGAAGCCGTCCTCGAAGCTCTTCTTGGCATTGTCCCAGGCGCCGCCGCCCGAAGTCATCGAGATCGCGACGAACAAGCCGTTGACGATGACGCCAAGCAGCGAGGCGCCGAGCGCCGCGAAGGCCGAGGCCTTGGAGCCGGAGATGAGCAGCACGCCGAAATAGACGACGAGCGGCGCCAGCACCGGCAGCAGCGAGGGCACGATCATTTCCTTGATCGCCGCCTTGGTCAGCATATCGACAGCGCGGCCATAATCGGGCCGATCGGTGCCGGCCATAATGCCGGGCTTCTCGCGGAACTGCCGGCGCACTTCCTCGACAACCGAGCCCGCCGCACGGCCCACCGCCGTCATGGCGATGCCGCCGAAGAGATAGGGGATGATGCCGCCGAAGATCAGCCCGGCCACGACATAGGGATTGGAGAGGTTGAAATCGACGTTCCCCACATCCTTGAAGTAGGGCACGCCGCTGTCGACGAAATGCTTGATGTCGTTGGTATAGGCCGCAAAGAGCACCAAGGCGCCGAGGCCGGCCGAGCCGATCGCATAGCCCTTGGTGACCGCCTTGGTCGTATTGCCGACCGCATCGAGCGCGTCGGTCGAATGGCGCACCTCCTTCGGCAGGCCCGCCATTTCGGCGATGCCGCCGGCATTGTCGGTGACCGGGCCGAAGGCATCGAGCGCGACGATCATGCCGGCAAGCCCGAGCATGGTCGTCACCGCGATGGCGATGCCGAACAGGCCTGCAAGCTGCGAGGCGAAGATGATGCCGCCGACGATCACCAGAGCCGGCAGGGCCGTCGCTTCAAGCGAGACCGCGAGACCCTGGATGACGTTGGTACCGTGACCCGTCACCGAAGCCTGCGCGATGGAGATGACCGGCCGCTTGCCGGTGCCGGTGTAATATTCGGTGATGACGACGATCAGCCCCGTCACGACAAGCCCGAGCAGGCCGCAGATGAAGAGGTGCAGGCCGGTGATCGTATGGCCGCTCACGGTGCCGATCGCGCCCCAGCCAACAGTGAACTGCGTCGCGACGGCAAGGCCGGCGATGGACAGAACGCCGGTGGCGATGAGGCCCTTGTACAGCGCGCCCATGATCGAATTGGTCTCGCCGAGCTTGACGAAGAACGTGCCCGCGATCGAGGTCACGATGCAGGCGGCGCAGATCGCGAGCGGATAGAGCATCGTCCGCGTCAGCGTGGCGCCGTCGGCGAAGAAAATGGCCGCGAGCACCATGGTCGCGACGACCGTCACGACATAGGTCTCGAAGAGGTCGGCGGCCATGCCGGCGCAATCGCCGACATTGTCGCCGACATTGTCGGCGATCGTGGCAGGATTACGCGGATCGTCTTCCGGAATGCCGGCCTCGACCTTGCCGACGAGATCAGCGCCGACGTCAGCGCCTTTCGTGAAGATACCGCCGCCGAGACGAGCGAAGATCGAGATGAGCGAAGCGCCGAAGCCGAGCGCGACGAGCGCATCGACGACCTCGCGGCTGTTGACCGCATGGTGCAGCGGCCCGGTCAGAATCCAGAAATAGACCGACACGCCGAGCAGCGCGAGACCGGCGACGAGAAGACCCGTGACCGCGCCGGCCTTGAAGGAAATATCAAGGCCC
This sequence comes from Methylovirgula sp., assembly GCA_031291555.1. Taxonomy (GTDB): domain Bacteria; phylum Pseudomonadota; class Alphaproteobacteria; order Rhizobiales; family Beijerinckiaceae; genus Methylovirgula. The sequence goes on from JARLIV010000157.1 coordinate 8,810, forward strand.
GCGCCAAGCGATTTCGAGGCGGCCTGGGCGGTGCGGACATTGGCGCGCACCGAGACATTCATGCCGATGAAGCCGGCCGAGCCGGACAGGACCGCGCCGATCAGGAAGCCTATGGCGACCGTCCAAGAGAGCAGGAAGCCGAGGCCAATGAAGATCACGACGCCGACGAGGGCGATGGTCGAATATTGCCGCTTGAGATAGGCCTGCGCGCCTTCCGCAATCGCGGCGGCAATTTCCTGCATCCGCGGCGAGCCGGCGTCCGCCTTCAAAAGCTCGGTCGCGGTCCAAATTCCGTATGCGACGGCCAAGACCCCCGCGGCGATGATGATCCAAATTGCAAGCATCGAATTCCGCCCTTCGTTACGAGTGCGCCGCCGGATTTCTACCCGGCTTGTTTCTCGCGCGTGTGATCGGGAACAAGTGCAAAAGGCAAAGCCGCGGGACGGCCGCCCATTCCAGATCCCCCCTCTCCACGGACGGCAGGCCGTCCGCGCAGGGCACCATGATCGAAACTGCGATCTAGCGCAATCCTACCGACGAACGAGAAGCGAGCGCCGCCGCACGGCTAAAAGTGGCTGTATGACAAAGACTTGAGCGGGATGATCCGGCCCCCGGCGTCGCCAAAAATGGGTGGATTCGTGCCCGGCCGCGCCACACCGATGCGGCGAACCGGAATTTGCACGGCCGCCGCGGCCTGTTCGAAGCCGACGGCCTTGTTCGGCGGCACGGCTGCCAGAATCTCGTAATCGTCGCCGCCGGTGAGCAGCGCCGCGATCAGCCCGACCTCCGCCGCCAGCGCCTCCTCTCCGGCGGCCGAAAACGGAACATCCCCAATTTCCGCCGTCAGGCCGCTGGCGTGCAGCATTTTGGCGAGATCGCCGGCAAGCCCATCCGATATGTCCATAGCCGCATGGGCGGCGCCGCGAAGCGCCGCGCGGAGCCCGAGGCGCGGCTGCGGCAGCAGATAGCGCTCGCGCAAAAACACCTGCGACTCGGCGCTGAGCGCCAAGCCCCACTCTGGCGGCGGCAGGCTGCGCAAGCTCAAACCCAAGGCGGCATCGCCGATCGTTCCCGACACATAGAGAAGATCATTCTCCGCGACGCTCGCCCGTGTCAGCCGCAGGCCGGCCGGCACGCTGCCGAGGGCCGTGATCGACAGCGCCAGGGCGCCCGGGCTTTTCACCGTGTCACCGCCGATGAGTGGGCATCGATAAGCGGCCGCATCCTCGCCCAGCCCGGTA